>DASUBC010000087.1:0-2747 GCA_035763465.1 Thermomicrobiales bacterium | reverse complement strand
GCTGGTCAACATGCAGGGCGAGGTCGTCGGCGTCAACACGCTCGGGACGACCCAGGCGCAGGGCATCGGCTTCGCGATTTCGATTGACAGCGCCAAGCCGATCATCGCGCAACTCCGGCAGAACGGGAAGGTCACACGCGGCTATCTCGGCATCGGCGCTATCTCGCTCACCGCGCCGGTCGCCGCGCAGTACGGAATCTCGCGCGACACAGGTGTGCTGATCGGCCAGGTGCAGCCTGGCTCGCCGGCGGCCACCGCCGGCTTGCAGCAAGGCGATGTCATCATCGGGCTTGGCTCGGTCAACGTGCAGAGCATGCAAGACCTGCAACAGGCGCTGACGACCCAGTTCAAGCCTGGCGATCAGGTCGCGGTGAAGATCGATCGCAATGGCACGACCCAGACGGTCAACGTCACGCTGGGCACAAGCCCCTCGCAGTAGGGAACGACCCTCACCCCTGGCTCACTGCGTTCGCCGGTCCCCTCTCCCGTGATACGGGAGAGGGGTGCCACCCGCTGGCGGCGGGGTGAGGGTCAAGGCCCAACTCACTCACATGCCTGAATCAAGATACGTGGTGGTCCCGACCCAGTGCCGGCGCAATGGCCCGCTGGGTAAGATGGCGATCGTCTCGGTGCGGATGGCAAGTGTGGACGGATCGGGACCATCAACCAGCGCTTCAGTCAGCACGCGACCATCCGCATTCGGCAATGACGGCAAGCCCAGGAGTGCAAGAATGGTCGGCGCGAGGTCAACGATACCAGCCGGGATATTCAGCGCGCCGGGGCGAACGCCCGCGCCGCCGAGCGCCAGCAGTGTCCGCTGGTCGCGCGGGCCAAGCGTGCCGTGGGTCGAGGTCAGGCGATTCAGGCCAATCACCGGCCCTTGCAGGCGTGCAAAATCGGCTAGCGCGGCGGTGAAGGGCGCATAGGCGCTGCCAGGCGCGCCGCGCGGGTTCGTATCATCGTTCCAGGCATAGGAATAGGTGAAGGCCGGCGCGTAGGCCAGCGCTGAACTTGCCCGGTCATTCCATAGGTCGGCTGGCGTTAAGACACCGTCCGGCACGCTTGCCGCGCCATCGGCCCATGCGACGAGTGCGCCGACCCACGGCTGCGCCGCCAGCCACGCGCCGACACGGTCCTGTAATTCACGCGCACGGGAGCCAGCGGGAATCACGACCGCTTGCTCGCCGAGCAGCAATTCCCCACGATCCAGTGCCTCCGCGAAGCCAGCGGCGCGCAGCAGATCGGCTTCCTGAATCATCCCGGCTACCGTGCTATGTCCGTGATCGGAGGCGACGATTACCGTCGTCGGAACGCCGCTCGCTGCGACCGCCGCCAGCACCCGGCCGAGCCGCGCGTCGTTCCCTTGCATGACCGCGAGCGTTTCAGGCGCGCCCAGACCGCGCGCGTGCTGCGTGGAATCCGGCTCGCAGAGCCACATCAGCACGACATCGGGCGCGAGTCCTGGCAGCACATATTCGATCAACACCTGGGTGAGCCAGTCGTTCGCGGCCTGCGCCGGCACACGCTTGGGCGGCGGCGGACCAAACCGCTCGGCTAGCCGCGCCAGCAGCGATTCCGGCCAGGTAAACGCCAGATGAATCGTCGTGCCGACCCGTTCGGGGTCCAGCAGCGTCGCCTGCCCGGTCGTGCCGCTGCCCAGCACAGTGACGCACTTGCCAGCCGTGACAAGCTGTTCGGCAAGTGTCGGCATCGGTAGAATCCGCCCGGCGTTCAACGAGCGCAGCCGTTCCAGCGCCATCCGGTCGCCGGTGTCTACCGGCGTGCGGTCCGCTGGTGGGCCGACGAAGCGGTTCGCGATCAGGCCGTGCGCGGCCGGATATGCGACCGTGCTGACACTCGCTGTCGTCGGCCGGGTGACGGAGGGAAAGATGCCAACCGCGCGGCGATACCAGGCGCCGCGCGTCGCGAACGCCCAGAGATGCGGCGTCAGCGCCTCGGTCACGTAGTCCGGGCGCATCCCATCCCAGACCAGCAGGAGCACCCGCTGTGTGCGTGGCGTTGCTCGCTGCACCTCGTCCTCCGCATCACCGCGCTACGCCCGGCAGATCACCTCGACTTCGTTCCCATCGGGATCGTTGACGTAGAGCGTGCGCGAGGGAATGACCGGATGCTGTCCGCCGCGCACGCTATACCCTTGCGCCACGAGCCGGTCGTGCAGCGCGTCGAAATCTTCCGGCGCGACCTCCAGCGCCAGATGATGCAGCGGGCGTGGCGGTGCGAACGCCGGCGACTCCGGCGGCAGCGGCACAAGCACGATCATCTGCGGAATGCCCGCCTGCCCCGGACCCGCCTGCAAGAAGGTAGGGCCCGGGAAATCGGGCGGCGAAATCACCGCCAGGCCAAAGAGATCGCGATAAAACCGCAACGCCGCCGCGCGATCGTGCACATTCAGCACAATCTCAGCAATGCCCCGGATGGCTGTCATCGATCCCTCCTCTCAGTCGAGGGAAGTACGAAGTACGAGGTACGAAGGACGCTTAGTCAAGCACAGTGCTGACCGCCCGCCACAAAGCCACTAGCAGCGTACTTCGTACCTCGTAGTTCGCACTTCTGCTCACCAGCCGCGCGCGATCCACTCATCCAGGTGAGGTTTCTCGGCCCCGATGGTCGTATCGGCGCCGTGGCCGGGCCGCACGACGGTTTCGTCGGGAAGCACGAAGAGTTTGTCGCGGATCGCCGCGATGATCTGCGCGAAATGCTCCTGGTTGCCGCGCGTCGCGCCCGGG
>DASUBC010000086.1:0-5909 GCA_035763465.1 Thermomicrobiales bacterium | reverse complement strand
GCACGAGTTACGCACGCCGCTCGCCTCGATCAAGGCGCTGGTCGAAACGCTCGAAGATGGCGCGATTGAGGACGAATCGGTCGCCCGGACCTTCCTGCATCAGGTAGACGAAGAAGTGGACCACCTGACCGAACTGGTGCGGGAACTGCTGGAACTGTCGCGCATCGAGTCGGGCGAAGTTGCGCTCGAACGCGAACCGATCGCCGTCACCGACCTGATTGATCCGGTCGTGCGCCGCCTCAGCGCGCAGGCCGAACGCGCCGGTGTCGCGCTGACCGTCGCGCCGCTCGATGGCCTGCCGCCCGTGCTGGCCGACCCTGGCCGGACGGGGCATGTGCTGCTCAATTTGCTGCACAACGCCATCAAGTTCACCCCACCGGGCGGGACAATCGCCGTCATCGCGACCCGGCAGGGCGGCTATCTCGCCATCACCGTGCGGGACAGCGGCTCCGGCATCGAACCGGCTCACCTGCCGCGCATCTTCGAGCGCTTCTACAAGGCCGACAAAGCGCGCAGCAGCGGCGGCGCCGGCCTCGGGCTGGCGATTGCCAAGCATCTCGTCAACGCGCACGGCGGCGCGCTGACCGCCCGCAACAATGGCGACGGCCCCGGCGCGTCCTTCACCTTCACCCTGCCGCTGGCGAGCGAAGCCGCCGCCCTCCACACGCCCGCCTGAGCCGGGGGCCGTGCTGAGAGCGGAGTGCGAAATAGGAAGTTACGCGGGCGGGATGCTTGTCTGAAAAAGCGGCGCCGCTGAGGTGGCCCCGGATTGAAATCCGGGGCTAGATGGCCTACGGCCACAAAGTCCCTTCGGGACTGGGGCTGGTCTACCTATGCGCTAGGCAGGTAGCCCCGGCATCACAGTACCCAGTCCGCGCAGGCGGACTTCGTGGCCCCGTGAGGGGCCTTCAGCCTGCGGTTTCAACCGCCAGGGCACACCTCAGCAGCACCGCGCCTATCTACAAGCACCGCGCTGGCCCAAACCCACTGCCCCACTGCCCGACTGCCCGACTCGCTTTACACTCCCCTTACACCTCTTCACACCGTCCCTGCCCGCGCCTGCTACACTGACAGGTGAAGCCTGGCAGCAGTGTGGTCGCCGGAGTAGACGCCGTGATCCACCTACGCACGAAACTCATCCTCTCGTACGCGTGCGTCATCGCCCTGTGTCTCGCGCTGGCGGCGATCGTCAGCACCGTGCTGCTTCGCCGCTACGAGACTTCCTTCACCACGCAGCGTATCCTGGCCATCGCGGAGTCAACCGGGCTGATTCTGCATGAGAACAACGACCCCGCTACCTTCGACGCGGCGTCCTTGCTCAAGAGCGAGGCCAGCCAGACTGGCACGCGGCTGATTCTGGTCGAAGCCAACCTGCGCGATGTGAATCGGCTGCCCGGCGCGGCGCTCGACGTAACCGTGCTGCAAGATACGAGTGGCAAACTCGCGCCCGGCACGCCCGTCCCGATTCCCCGCGAAGTCTTCGTCGGCTGGCGGCAAAGCCTGGCCGCCGCTGCCGTGCGCGCCGGCACGCCAATGCCGCGCGTCAACGCGCAACTGACCCTGCCCGGCCCCTACCAATTCCAGCGTGCGCTGCCAGGCAGCCCGGCGGCGAGCGTGGCGATTATGCCGCTGCGGGGCGAGAAGGGCGCCGCGGGCACCTTCCGAATGCTGATCGTGACCGAAACGCCTGGCGGCATCGAGCGCCCCTTCGCCAGCCTCGTCGTGCCGCTCGGCTGGGCCGCCGTGATCGCCTTCCTGGTGTCGTCGTGCGTCGCGCTCGTGCTGGCACGCTCAATTACCCAGCCACTCCTACGCCTGACCGCCGCCACCAGGGCGCTGGCGCGCGGCGACTTCGCCCAGCGGGTGCCGGTGCATGGCGACGACGAGGTCGCGGAACTCGGCAGCAGTTTCAACGCGATGGTGGGTGAAATTGAGGCGACCCGCCAGCGCGAGCGCGATTTCCTGGCGAATATCTCGCACGACCTCAAGACCCCGCTGACCTCGATTCAGGGCTTCGCGGGCGCGATCGTGGACGGCACCTGCCCGCCCGACGCCTACACCGACGCCGCGCGCATCATCTACGCCGAGTCGGAGCGCATGAGCGGGCTGGTGGGTGACGTGCTGCAACTGACCCGCCTGGAAGCCGGGCAACTGACGCTCGAACCAGGGCCGATTGACCTCGCCCGCCTGCTGCACGAGAGTGCGCGGCGCTTCAATCCGGCCGCGACCCAGGCCGGCGTCACGGTGCAGGTGCAGTCGCCACCGGAAGGCGCGGTCACCTTCGTGGGCGACCGTGGCCGGCTCGATCAGGTACTCGGCAACCTCATCGAGAACGCGCTGCGCTACACGCCGCGCGGCGGGTCGCTGGACCTCGTGGGCAGCGCCGACGACACGGCGAAGCCGCCCACCGTCACCATCACCGTGCGCGACACCGGCGCCGGTATCCCGCCCGCCGATGTGCCGCGCGTCTTCGAGCGTTTCTATCAGGCCGACAAAGCGCGCGCGGCTGGACGCGGCGGCTCCGGCCTCGGCCTGGCGATTGTCAAAGAACTTGTGGAGCGTCACGGCGGCACGATTCGCGCCGAAAGCACGCTGGGCGCGGGCACGAGCATCACCCTCACCCTGCCCCGGCAGGCCGTGGCGAGTAGCGAGTTGAAAGTAGGGAGTAGAGAGTGACGAGTGACGAGTGGTTCTTGTCGGCGTGGGGAGTGCTGGATGGGCGCGGTGCCGTTGTGGGGCGCCCTGGCGGTTGAAACCGCAGGCTGAAGGCCCCTCACGGGGCCACGAAGCCCGCCTGCGCGGACTGGGGCTGGTCAACCATTGCACTAGCAGACAGCCCCGGCATCGTAATGAACCCAGTCCGCGCAGGCGGACTTTGTGGCCGCAGCCATTCAGCCTCGGATTTCAATCCGGGGTAGTCATCAACGCCACCGCGCCCGCAATTAGGCATCGCGCTAACCCCAACCCACTCGTCACTCGTCACTCATCACGACCGAGGTGCGTATGACCAAGATTCTGGTGGTAGACGACGAAGAACACATTCGCCAACTCGTGACGATGTATCTCACGAAGGAAGGCTTTCAGGTCGAGACGGCCGCCGATGGCCGCGCCGCGCTCCAGCGCATTCACGCGGTCAAGCCCGACCTTGTTGTGCTCGACTTGATGTTGCCGGAGACCGATGGTTGGAGCGTCTGCAAAGAGTTGCGCCGCTCACCGCTGACGGAGAGTCTGCCGATTATCATGCTGACGGCGCGCGACGACCTGATTGACCGGGTGCTGGGCCTCGAACTCGGCGCGGACGACTACCTCACCAAGCCGTTCAACCCGCGCGAACTCGTCGCCCGCGTGCGCGCGGTGCTGCGCCGCACAACGCGCGCCGCCACGGGCGGCAAGGCTCTCCAGGCGGGCGACATTCAGGTGGACCTCGAACGGCGCGAGGCGCGGGCCGGTGGGCAACTGCTCCAGTTGCGCGCGAAGGAATTCGACCTGCTGGCCGCGTTCGTAGAGCGCCCCGGCACGGTCTTCACCCGCGATGCGCTCCTCAACCGCGTCTGGGGCTACGAGCACGAGATTGACACCCGCACGGTGGACGTGCATGTGAGCGCCCTGCGCGAACGGCTTCAGGGCGCGCAATCGTCCATCGAGACCGTTTGGGGTGTCGGCTACAAGTTCGTGGATCGCGGCGGCGCGGATGCAGCGACCACGCCCGCACCAGGCCAGGCCGCCAAGTCCTAACGCGCCGCTGGCTCCGTTCCTGTCAGGAGTATTTGTGCTGGTTGAGCCGTACTTGTCGGAGCAGTGGGATGGCGTGCGGCCAGCGGCGCTACTCGCCGCCCATGTGCAGCGCCCAGCGCGTGACCAGCACAGCCAGCACGGCGGACAGAATAAGACCGGCAATCAAGACGATGACGCCAACGGGTCCAGGCATAGCGCGACGAACTCCTCAACCTGCCGATAAGACAGCCCTATGCAGAGTGTACCATGCCTCATAGTGGCGCAGTAGGACGACGAGTCGGGCAGACGGGCAGGCGGGCAGGCGGGCAGTGGGTTTCGGTCAGCACGGTGGCTGGTTGTGGGCGCGGTGGCGACGAGGTGTACCCCGGATTGCAATCCGGGGTAGCCCACAGCCGCACTGCGCCCGCAGCCCAGCACCGTGCCGACGAGAACCCACTGCCCGCCTGCCCGACCTTTACGACTCGCCTTCGACCAATGTAATGCCGTGAATCAGCATGTACGGAATACCCAGTTCCTTGCCAGGGGTGCCATTCCGCAGCACGAGCGTGTTCGGGCCGGCCTTGAGCACGCCGGCTGGTAGGGAAATCTGCATGTCGCCCCAGAAGCGCGGCGGGCCGCCGACGCCATTATCGCCGTCCGGCGTGTTGGGAAAGGTGCTCGCGCCGTCGAAGACGACCCGATTGTTGAGGAGCACTTGCAAGCGACACTGGTCAGGCCGCTCGTCGTCCAGGCCAGAGAGCACCAGTGCCGCCGCCCCGTCTGGAACGTCGTCGAGCGTAAAGGTCAGCGTGCCGGCAGCATAGGGTGTGTCCGCGCCATACAGCGCCACCTCGGGCAACCCGTAGAGGACGCCATCGGTGCGCCGGTACGCGCCCTGCAACTGATACGGGTCGTAGTTCTTCTCCTTCTTCGGCCCCTTCCCCTTCCCTGGATTATCCGGCTTATTGGCTGGCCCGGCCGGAGCCGCTGGCGGCGGGGGAGCCGGCGTCGCCGTAGGCGCTGGTTTCGCTGTCGGCGCGGGAGTTGGCTTCGCCGGTGGCTGCGTCGGCGCGACGACGGGAGCCGGCGGGCTGGTTGGCGCGGGTGTGGGCGCGACGGTAGTCGCCGCCACGGCCGGCATGGCGGCCGGCACGGTGGTTGCCGTCGCCACGACTCCCGCGACCGGCGTTGTGGGCGCGTCGCGCTTATCGGCGAAGACGCGCGTCAGGCCAAAGAGACCGAGCAATAGGCACAGGAGCAGCAGCGCCGCCAGCGGTAGCAGACTGCCATTGGCGCTGGCCGTCTGCCGCCGCGCCGGATGCGCGGATAGCACGCCGGTCACCGCGCGCGGGCCGCCAGGTGGCGCGGTGCCTAGCCGGATGCCCACGAGCACGCCGCGCATCGCGGCGGCATAGGGATAGCGCGCCGCCGGGTCGCGCGCCAGCGCCCGGTCAATGACCGCCGCCAGCGGCGCGGGAGTCGCCGGCGCCAGCGCGCGCACCGGCGGCGCGGGCGCGTGCAGGCGCTGGGCCACCACCTGCATCGGCGTGTCGCCCGCAAAGGGTAGCTGTCCAGTCAGACATTCGTAGAGCACCACGCCGACGGCATAGAGATCGGTCGCCGGGCTGATCGCGTCGCCGGTCGCCTGTTCCGGCGCCATGTAGGCCGCCGTGCCGAACGCGACACCGGCGGTGGTGGTCTGTTCGCCGTCGAGCGACCGGGCGATGCCGAAATCGGTGAGCTTCACCGTCCCGTCCGCACGACTGACGAGGATATTTTGCGGTTTCACATCGCGGTGGATGATGCCGTGCGCGTGCGCCGCCGCCAGTGCGGCGAGCACCTGATCGGCGATGGCGATGGTGCGGCGCGGCGACAGGTGGCCCTCGCGCGCCAGCAGCGCCTTCAGGTCCACCCCGTCTACGTACTGCATGACGATGTAATTGGCGCCATTGTGCGCGCCGTAGTCGTAGACAGCGACGATATTCGGGTGGGACACCGCCGCGATCGCGCGGGCCTCGCGCTGGAAGCGCGCGACGAAGTCGCGGTCGCCCCCATATTCCGCGCGCAGCAATTTCAGCGCGACCGGGCGGTCGAGCACCCGATCGTGCGCCCGGTAGACGTAGGCCGCGCCGCCTTCCCCCACCAGTTCGCGCAGCTCGTAGCGGCCGGCGATCACCTGCCCGGCGGCAGGCCCG
>DASUBC010000085.1:0-6167 GCA_035763465.1 Thermomicrobiales bacterium | reverse complement strand
GCCGCCGGACGAGGTCTTCGACTTCTACACGGCGGTCGCCCGCGCCGCCGCGCCGCTGCCGGTCTGGATTCAGGACTACATCGCGCCGGTCGGCACGCCAATGGCGCCGGCTCTGCTCGCGCGCCTGCTGCGCGAGATTCCCGGCGTCGGCTACCTCAAAGAGGAGACGCAGTACGCGCCGCAGGTGATGACCGCCGTGCGCGCACTCGCGGGCGAGAACCTCAAAGGTGTGATGGGCGGGATGGCCGGGCGCTACCTGCTGGAGGAGTATCGGCGCGGCGCTTGCGGCACGATGCCTGCCTGCGAGGTGGTGGACGCCCACGTTGCCGTCTGGCAGGCGCTGGAACGGGGCGATGCGGACGAGGCCCGGCAGCTGCACACACAACTGCTACCGCTGCTCAACTACGAAGCGATGTACTCCTTCACCATCTACAAAGAAGTCTTGCTGCGGCGCGGCGTAATTGTCTCGGCGCGCACACGGGTGCCGGGCGCGGGCCGGCTCGACGCCGAGAATGGGCGCGAACTGGACTTGCTGCTGCGCGACCTGGCGCCGCTGCTGACCGCGAGCGTGCCGGCGTGAACGCGCCACACCATGCGCTGGCCGCGCTGCTTGACGCGCTGGCGCGCACGACCCGCCAGTATCCCTTCAAAGTCTGGGGCTTCGGCGAGAGCATCGCGATGGAGGGTCTGCTGGCGGCGGGCGGGGCGCACCGCTCCTGGGCGACGGACCTGCTGGTGCGCTGGGCTCACGCGGCCGAGCCACTGGCCGCCGAGCCGCTGGCCCATGTCGCGCCCGGCGTGCCGCTCTTGCAGGTATATGCGGCGACCGGCGACCCCGTATTGCTGGCGCGGGCGCGCGAACTGGCCGCCGTGCTGGCCGGTCTGCGGACGGGCGCACATGGCGCGCGCATCCACCGCCCCGACCTGGCCGGCTGGGAACACGAGGTCTGGGTGGATTGTCTGCACCTCGATGGGCCGTTCCTGGCCGCGCTCGCCCACGTCACCGGCGAGCCAGCCTGGGCCGACCACGCCGCCAACCTCCTCCTGACGCACGCGCGGGTGCTGCAAGACGACCGCACCGGCCTCTTTTCGCACGGCTTCGACGATGCGATAGGCCGGGCAAACGGCATCCACTGGGGCCGCGGCCAGGGCTGGGCGCTGCTCGGCCTCGCGGACACCGCCGCCGCGCTGCCGGCCGGGCATCCGGCCCAACCAGAGATCGGGCAACGGCTCGCCGCGCTCGTCGTCGGGCTGGCCGCGACCGAGGCAGCGCCCGGCGCCTGGCACACCGTTGTGGATGCGCCAGCGACCTATTTTGAACCATCGGTCGGCGCGTTCGTCGCGCTTGGTGTGGGACGCGCGCTACTGCACGGACTGGTGGCGCGGGAGTATGCGCCGCTCGTTCACCGCGCCTGGGTGGCGACCGCTGCTGGGGTTACGCCTGATGGCGCGCTGGCCGGCGTCTCCGACGCCACGCCGGTCGGCGCCGACGCGGCGCATTACGGTGGGCGCGGGCGCGGCGTCTTCCCCTGGGGCCAGGGGCCGGCGCTGCTGGCGGCGATCGAGGTCGCGCCGCAATCGGAGGAGGAGACGACGAGTGACTGACCGCATCGCCAGTGTCGAGACCTTCGTGCTGAAAGCGCCGCTGGCGCGCGGCACGACTTACTGGGGCAAGGCGAGCTGGGGCGCGGCGGCGCACGCGCGGCAACGGCCGCTCTCCGCCGAGTACCCGCCACCTCAGCGCCGGCGCTACGTCTACTCCGACACGATTGACTGCGTGCTGGTACGGTTGGAGACCGGCTCCGGGCAGGTCGGCTGGGGCGAGGCGAAAGCGCCGGTCGGGGCCGATGCGACCGCGCTGATCATTGACGACCTGCTCGCGCCGCTGGTCGCCGGCGCGGACCCGCTCGACGTGCGCGTGCTCTGGGAACAGATGTATGGCGCGATGCGGGTGCGCGGTCACTCGACCGGCTTCTGGCTGGAGGCGCTCTCCGGCATGGACATCGCACTGTGGGACCTGGCGGGCCGGCTGCTCGACCGGCCGGTCCACCAGTTGCTGGGCGGCGCGTTCCGCGAACGGATGCGCGTCTACGCGTCGGGCTTGCCGGGCCTCTACGACGGCACGGACGACGCGGCGCTGGCGCGGCTGGCCGACCTCGCGCGCGGCCACGTCGCCGCCGGCTTCACCGCCATAAAAATGGCCGTCGGCCACGGCATCGAGCCGGACCTGCGCGCCGTCGCGGCGGTCCGGGAGGCCATCGGTCCAACCGTTGATCTCTTCGTGGACGCGGCCGGGGTCTATGAACCACAACAGGCCATCCGTCTCGGCCGACGGCTGGAAGCGTACGACGTCGGCTGGTTCGAGATGCCGATTCCGACCGATAATTTGCCCGGCTACATCCAGGTGGCCCAGGCGCTCGATGTGCCGATCGCGCTCGACGCGCTCGCCAACCGCTTTCAGGCGCGCGACTACATCGCTGGGGGTGGCCTGGACATCATCCAGCCCGATGTCTGCCGGGCGGGTGGCATCACCGAAAGCCTGCGGATGGCGGAGGTGGCCGACCTGTGGGGCGCGGCCTGCACCCCGCACGTCAGCATTGGCTCGGCGGTCCACTTCGCGGCCACACTCCAGCTGGGCCTGGCGCTGCCGAACCTGCTGATCGCCGAGCACTGGGTCGGCGCCAATCCGCTCGGCGACGCAATCCTCGCCACGCCGATGCCGCAACCGGTGGACGGCTATATCAGCCCGCCCATCGGCCCGGGGCTGGGCATCACCGTGGATGAGGCGGCGGTGCGACGGCTGGCGGGGACCACATCGTGATGCTGGCCACGGCTACGCCGGTCACTCCGCCCGGCTGGGAAGAGGCGACCGGAGACCTCGTCCGGCTTGTGAACCGGTCCGGCGCGGCGCTGGCCTGGCTCGCGCCTCGCTACGGCGCAAACCTGGTCGGCTACGCCGTGCGCCGCCCCGCTGGGTGGCAGCAGGTGCTATATGCCGCTGGGCCACAGGCGCTGGCTGCGCGGCCAACGCGCTACGGCTGCCCGGTGCTCTGCCCTTTCCCCGGCTTCGTGACCGGTGCCCGCTATACCTGGCAGGGTCATGGCTACACCCTGCCGCCGAACCTGCCAGGCGGCCGGGGTTATGCTCACGGCTTCGCGCATACGCATTCCTGGCGCATGACGCAGAGTAGCGTGGACACGGTCACGGCCGAACTGGCTACGATGACCGATCTCACACCAGCAGCGTGGGCGGGCTATCCCTTTGTCCTGCGGCTGCGCCTGACCGCTCGCCTGGTGGGGCAGGCGCTCGTCCTGGAACTGGAGGCCACCAATGAGGGTGATAGCGCCGCGCCGGTCGGGCTGGGGCTTCATCCCTACTTCGATCCGGCGGCGCTCGGCGGGACGCGCGAGCAGCTGCGCGCGTGCCTGCCAGGGCAGACAGAACGGGTGCTGGACGACGCGCTGCCGACCGGCACAACCCGGCCGACTACGGTTGGCGCTGTGCCGTTGCCGCCAGCAGGCCAGACAGCACTGGTGGCGCGGACCGACCTGGGCGCTCGTCCGGCGGCCGTGCTGCGCGGCCCTGCCGGCGCGGGCAGCGTGACGCTGACGCTGGAGGAAGGCTGCCGCGAACTCATGCTCTACGCGCCGGCCGAACAGCCGTCGGTGGCGCTGGAACCGCTGAGCTGCGCGCTCTCCGCCATTTCGCGGCAGGCGGGAGCGCCAGAAAGGCTGGCCGCGCTCCGGCCCGGCGGGCAGCGGCGGCTGGCGGTGACGATCGCAATTGGGCCTGGCGAGGAGGAAGACTGACGTGACACGGCGGCTGGAGGGGCGGGTGGCCCTGGTGACGGGGGCAGCGACCGGGATTGGGCGGGCGATCGCGCTGCGCTTCGGACGAGAGGGCGCGCGGCTGGTGCTGGCGACCAGTCGCAATCTGGCGGGACTGGGCGCGGTGGCGCAGGCTATTCAGGATGCAGGCGGCGCGGCAGTGGCCTGCCGCACCGATGTGGCCGAGGACGCCGCCTGGCCGCCACTGGTGCAGGCGGCGCTCGACCACTATGGTCGTCTCGACATCCTGGTGAACAATGCCGTCTATCAGCACCCAGCTGCGCCTGCTGGCCGACTCGCCCTGGCCGAATGGGCGCGCACGCTCGATGTTGGCCTCACCGGGGCTTTTCTGGGCGTACAGCACGCGCTTCCGGCCTTGCTCGCCGGGGGGCACGGAGCGATTGTGAATATCTCGTCGGTCAACAGCTTCATTCACGCGCCAGGGCTGCCTGCCTACAGCGCGGCCAAGGGCGGTCTCGACGCGCTGACCCGCCAGCTCGCGCTCGAATATGGCCCACGCGGCCTGCGCGTCAACGCGGTCAACCCTGGCCTGATCGCGGTGGAGAGTGTACGGGCTGCGCTCGACGCCGACCCGGTCGAAGCGCGCCTGGCGGCTGAGTGTTATCCACTCGGCCGGGTTGGTGAGCCGGACGAGGTCGCGGCAGTTGTCGCCTTCCTCGCCTCCGACGAGGCGAGTTTCATCACGGGCGTGACGCTGCCGGTTGACGGCGGACTCGGCATTCAATCGGTTGCGGCGATTCTGCGGCCGGGCCTGCGGCGCGGCTGGCGTCCCGGCCAGCTCACCCTCAGCGACGACTGACGATGGCGAGAGGGGAGACGATGGACAGGCAATCGGCGGCGCAGTTACAGAACGAGTTCCTGCGGATCGCTTTTGTCCGTCTTGATGAGGCGGCCGGCGGCGGCATCGGCTACGACCTGCTGCTGTCGGCAGCGGATGGCTGGCACAGGGTGTACGATGCGCCTTTCGCGCAGCGCTGGCTTGTGTTACGCACCGAACAGGCCGCGCCGGTGACGCTGGACCCGGCCTGGCAGCCCGGCCGCGAGGAGACCAATTTCGCCCAGTTCCACACCGCACAGGGCACCGGCGCCGACGTCTTTCAGGCCGGGGCAATGTCTCACATCACGCTCGACCGGGTCGAGCAGCTGGACGCCACCACCGTGCGGTGTGGCACGGCGGATGGCAGGCTGGATGTCACCTGGCGCCTGCCGGCGGAGGACAGCCGGGTGACGATCACGTTTGCCTACACGCCGGATTGCGAAGGGTGGTACTCGGTCGGTTTTCAGGCTTTCGCGGGACTGGCGCCGGAGGCCGTGCGCGCCATCGCAGCCGGGCCGGTTGTGTGCGAGCGGCGCTTCCCGGTCTGCGCTGGTGTGTTGCCGGAAACGCACCTGATGCTGCCGGCGGCCGTGCTAGAAACGTCTGTGGCCGGCCAGGCCGTGACCTGGGCGCTGGGGAGCGACCCGGCGCTGGGCGGCGCGAACTGGCGGAACCTGGCCGACGCGCGCTATGCGCTCGGCGCGCTGAATGAGGCCGGGCTGATACAACTGCAACTCTTTGCGCCGGTGTTGGGATGCGCCGGCTCCTGGCTGCGCACGGGCGAGACCTGCCGCTTTACCCTGCTGCTCCAGGCGCAAAACGGCGGCTGGTGGGACGCCTACCGCGCGCTCGCGCGCGAGGTCTACGGACTGCGTTCGTACCGCCGAAACTGGCTTGGCTCCCTCACGGACGCCTTCCACAATCTGCTTGACCTGCTCAAAGATGACCGCTTCAGCGGCTGGTACGAGCGCGGCAAGGGCCTTGCGAATATCGAACACGACCAGGGAGTGAAGCTCGCTTCACCCGGCGCCGCGCTCAGCGCGGGCCTCGTCACCGGTGACGAGGAATTGCTGCGAACCCGTGCATTGCCCATCCTCGAGTACTCTATCAGTCGCAGTCATTATGGCTTTACCTGGGAATTTGGCTCCGCCGGCTGGGTGGATCAATACGTCCGCCAGGCGGTGGAAGACCTGGGCGGCCCCGCCTGGGATGCGCCCGTCCTGGTGGCCTTGCACGAACTCGCGCGCGGCTACACGCCGGCGCTCGGCCTGCTCGCCCGCCAGCACGGCGCAGGCGTGCGCGATTTCTATATTCGGCGCGAAGATTTCCAGGTTAGCCTGAGCCGCTACCGGCTCACGGGTGAGCGGCGCTACCTGGAGCAGGCGTGCGCTGAGGCCGACGCCTATATCGTGGCGCGAGTCGCGCTGCCGGCGACCGCGCCGATTGAGGGCCAGCGCTTCTCGATTCATATTGGGCCGGACTGGATCAGCCTGCTCGATCT
>DASUBC010000084.1:0-2935 GCA_035763465.1 Thermomicrobiales bacterium | reverse complement strand
CCTATAAGCGGTGCCGCTGTTGGACGCCGCCGAATGAATTCGGCGCGAGATGGCGCTACGCGCCACGAAGTCCCCCACCGGGGACTGGGGTTGGGTAACCCCGATGGTTATCAGCTAGCCCCGGCGTGGCAACGAACCCAGTCCGCGCAGGCGGACTGAGTGGCGCCGCAGCGCCATTTAGCCTCGGATTTCAATCCGGGGCCCCCACAGCAGCACCGTGCCAGCGCCAAGCACCGCGCCGACCCCCAACCCACTGCCTATCTGCCCGACTGCCCGGCTCACTCACGCCCAGAAACCGCCGGGGGCAAACAGTTCGTCCACACACGCGGCCAGGATACCAGTCTCGTTGACCAGATCGAGCACGGTATACCGGCGGCGGATGGTGCGCGCGAGCGTGTAACTCTCGCGCAACCGGGCCAGGCTCACGCCGACCTCGGCGGGCTGCACGGGACAACCAGCCGCTCGCAGCAGCTCGCGCAGGTGGCGAGCGGGCAGCAGCTGGGCAGCCAGGCGCTCGCGCAGCGCCGGCCAGCGGCGGCCAAGCAGGGTCAGCCGCTGGCGGAGTTGCCCCCCGTCAATGTACTTCGCCAGACTCTCTGTGACGGCGTGCGCGGCCAGCGGCGGCAGGTCGTGGGCTTGCCGTGCCAGACGCCCGACGCCCGCCCGCGCCGGCCAGGCGCGGCAGAGAGCATCTATATCCAGGTGGGTCAGGTCGCGGGCCAGCACCCGCTCATACAGCGCCGCCGCCGCGAGCGTGCCGACACCAACCTTGAAGCCGTGCGGCACGACCGGCTCGCCGTGTTCCAGCGCCTGCATTTCCCACAGGTGGCTGAACAGGTGCTCGCTGCCCGAGGCGGGCCGCGATGACTGGCTGAGCTGCATCGCCACGCCGGTCACGACCAATCCTTCGCAGAGCCGGGCGAGCGCCTGCTGGTCGCCAGCATGTACCTGGGCTGGCTGGGCGGTCCAGTCGCGTAGCGGCTCCTGCACCAGTGACCAGGCGCGAGGATTGACTGGTTCGATGTCGAGCGCGTCGGCCAGGAGCCAGTCCGCCCCAGCGGTGACTTTGCCCAGCAAATCGCCGTAGCCGGACGCGTTCAACCGGGCTGGCGCGGCGGCCAGCACCGCCAGGTCGGCGAGCACGGCGTGTGGCGCGGGACAGGCCATCGTCTGTTTAAAACCGTCGCGCGTGATCGCTGCGCCGAACGCCGTGTATCCGTCCACCGAAGCGGCGGTACACACGCAGAGGTACGGGTGTCCGGCCCGGTGCGCGGCGAGCTTAGTCAGATCGTTGAGCGTGCCTGAACCGGCGACAACCGGGATCGCATCGCGCTGGCGCAACTGCTGTTCCAGTTCCAGCACGCGGGCAAAGTCAGCATACAATGGCGGCTGGCCGGGGAAGACAATCGCTTCCTCAACCGTGTGCCCGGCCGCGCGCAACTGTCGTTCGACCGCCTGGCCCGCGGCGGCGAAGGTGTTCGTATCAGCGACGACGACCGCTGCCTGCTGACCAAAACAGCTCGCGAACGTCTCGCCGACCGCGTCAAGCGCCCCCGCACCGATGACCACGCGGCGCGTATCGCCGGCGTCGCGCAGCGCGGCGGCAATCCGCCCAGACTCCATGCAGGCCCTCCCAGGTACTCGCGCCCGCGACCGGCAGCCCCGCCGCGCCAGCGGACCGGGCTAAGAATACCGCAATCGCGCGCGTGCCTGGGTATGAGTGCGTGAGAGCGTGAGTCGTGAGTTGCTTGGCATGAGTACTGCGCCGGTAGCCAACACGATGATGCCCCGAACCCTCTCACGACTCACGCTTTCACGCACTCACGACTCAGCGTCACTTGCGCCCCCGGCCATTGCTTGCCGCTACCGGCGCGGGCGCAACCTCCGGCGCGGTGGCGTGCTGGGCGGCGTGCGCGCTCAGGCGCCGGTCAAGGTCGGTGAGTTCGCCGGGCGTCAGGCGGTCGAGGTCGTCCTTGCCGCAATAGTGGCGCGCGGCGGTGATGAGTTGCGCGCGTGAGAAGCCCAGGTCCGACGCCTTCGCCAGCAATTCTTCGGCGGTCGGGCCAGGCGGCGGCACAAGGCTCAATGGCGCGGCGTCCGCCAGCGTCTCCGGCTCGGTCGCCGGGGCGGGCGTGGCGAGCGGCAGGGTCGCGTGTGGCGACTCGGCCAGCCGCGCCAGCAGGTCAGCGAAGCGCGGGTTCCGCAGTTCCAGGCCGATCGGGAAGGCCGGGCTATTGCTCTTGACGACGCGGAAGACGCGCACCGTGTCGAGTCCTTCCAGGCGCAGCACGGCCTCCAGCATCACGTCCACAAAGTATTCCAGGCCGCCCGTCGTCAATGGGAGCACGCGGCCCAGCTCGTTCTCCTCGCGGTCCTCGCGCCCCTTCGCGCCGATCTGGTCTACGATTACTACGCAGGCGCCGCTATCCACACAGAGGCGGCGCAGCACCTCTTGCAGCACCATCTGGTCGGCGGCGAGTTCATCGGCGGTCGGCTGGGCGGTCGGGTCGCCGGTTCGTTCGCGCAGGGCCAGCAGCGTCTCGCGGTGCTTGCGGCCAAAATACATCGCCCAGCTGTCGAGGACGAAGCAGCCATACCCCTGCTCGCGTCCTTCGCCGTCGAGCGCCCAGTCAATGAATTCGGGCAGTTCGTCCGGATGGCGTACCTCGATCGCGTCGAAGATCGTACCGTCGCTGCCGGGCAGCAGCCGCGCCTTGCGCTCCACGTCGAAGTAGCAGAGCCGGCCCAGGCCGGCGTCGGCCATGCTGGCGGCGAAGTAGCTCTTGCCGGTACCGGCCGCGCCGCGCACCGCCACTACCAGGCGCTGCTGTCGCGGCCGGCGCGACAAGGGGTTGATCCGCGTGCGGGGAGTGCTCATCGTGCCGTCCTTTCCTGCCTTTCCTCCAAATCATGCCTGCCAATCGCCACACTGCCA
>DASUBC010000083.1:0-20756 GCA_035763465.1 Thermomicrobiales bacterium | reverse complement strand
ATCGCTATGCCCCATCACCCCAGCCGGCCGGTTGCCTGCCAGCCTCCGGCCCGACGCCGGGTGACTAGCGCCCTACCATCCCCTACTGTCTCGCCCGCTCGTACACACGCACGACGTCATCTTCCCAGACGACCGTGGCGTCAGCGAAGCCGGCGGCGGCCGGGTCTTCGGCGCGGTAGAGGATGGCGTAGTCGTACTGGGCGCCGAGTTGTGGCGCGCCGGCATAATCCTGGCCATACTCGACGCGCACCCGCGTGTAGATGCGATTGTCGCGCAGCACGCGGCCGAGCATCCCGCCGTAAGCGCCGGTCGGGTCTTCGCGGGAGAGATAGATCGTCGCGTCGCGCGGAATAAGCTGGCGCAGGCGCTGGAAGCGTTGATTCGGCACGAGGCCGTACACGACATCATCGCCGAACGTCGCGTCCTCGTGGGCCTGGTCACTGCCACCCTGGAGCAGCGCGCGAGTCTGCGCCGCGACAGCGGGGTCAAGTTCGCCGTAATGCACGACCACATAATTGACTCCCAGCCCTTGCAGGATCGCGATCCCGCGTGGGGTCAGGCCATCGCGCAACTCATAGTAGAGCGCCTTGTAGCCCTTGGGCAGGACATTGGCGGAACCGTTCATCTCCCGGCTGTGATGATAGAGCGAGTAGTACTGGTAGAAGTTGCCCAGCGTCCCGGTGACGTCGTGGTCGGGGATGACGAAGGGCAGTTCGATCGCGACCGTGTGCGGATGTCTTGCCAGCCAGGTATAGACCGGCGGAATCTGGTTGCCCACACGCAGCTGCGCCGGCTGATATGGCTGGTTGAATGACTCGACGAGGATGCCGGCAATCAGGATCAGCGCCAGTCCGCTTGCCAGTGCGGGCGCGCGACGCGGCCAGCGTAGTCGCGCCAGCCGGGTCAGCAGCCAGGTCAGGCCCAGGCTCGCCAGGCCGGCGACACTCAGCAAGTAGAGAATGCCGATCCGCGCGGGCACGCGCATCGAGTCGAAGCCGGGCACATGGAAGTAGAGAAAGCCATAGGGCATGTGCGTAAAGAGCACGCTCTTATTATCACCAGTGAGAAAGAGATTTGGCCCGAGCGCCAGCACCGCGCTGCCCAGTCCGAGCAGGATGAGAAATTGCGCCAGCGGCTTGCGCCAGGCGATGAACGCGCCGAGCGCGGCAAGCACGAGCGCCAGCAGGCCGGGGAACATGTTGCGCTCGAAGGTATACGTGCCGAAGTTCCGCAGCGGCGCGGTCAGCGGCCCCCACAGCCAGTTCTGGGCGTCCGCCGTGATGAACGACGCGAGATTGGCTGAGTAGTACGCATTCTGATCGAATGAGCGCTCGACCGCGTAATCGCCCTGGACCAGGCGGTAGCCGATCAGGAACGGGAGCACCGGCAGCGCGGCGAGCACCCCGGCCAGCACCAGGTGGCTCCAGGTGGTGCGGGCAGGCCAGTGGCCGCGCCAGCGGTCTTGCACGAGGCGCAGCACGACGAAGCCGCCGACTACGAAGATGAGGTAGAAGGCGTAGTATTGCGCCGAGAGCGCCTGCATCGCCAGCATCGCCGCCAGGAGCACGGCGTCGCGCCAGCGCGGAGTGCTGAACAGGCGGTCAAGCAAGAGCACGATCAGCGGAAAGTATTGCCCGGAGAGCAGTCCCAGGTGTGGCAGATGGGCCAGGTGGAGCGGGGCGAACGCATAGATTAGCCCGGCCGCGAAGGCCGCAAGCCGGACGGCGCCAAGCCGGCGTGCCAGCGCGTACATCCCCAGGCTGCTAAGGACAAAGGTCGTCAAGACCGCCAGGTTATAGATGAAGACCGGGTTTTGCGTGAAGAGCTGGAACGGCAGCGTGATGATCGCGACGCCGATAATGAGTTCGTCGAAGAGATATGTCCGGCTATAGGGGAAGAAGACATTCGCGTTGAACAGCGCCCAGGGCTGGTGCAAGAGCTGGCGCTGGCCCCAGCCGAGTCGCCAGATACTGTCAATCGGATCGCCCAGCGAAATCGTGCTGGTACGCAAGTTCCGTGCGAGCGGCCAGGTGAGTAGTATGGCGAGCGCGCTGTACGCAACGAATAGCCCGAATACTTGCGCCGCGCGCCGCTGCTGGGCGCTTGTCGCCCAGCGGCGCACAGCCGCGCTTGCGCGCGCTGGTGTACTCACCGGCGCTACTGGGGTCGTCTGCTTCATGGCGGGGACTATACCACGCGTAAAAGCGCGGTTGCCACCAGGAAAATGCGGCGCCTCGCCGCTTGCTCAGAGCGTGGTATCGGGGGCGCCGGCGAAGAACTGGCTCACCGCCGCGCGAAACGGCAGCGTGGGGGAGCCTAATTCGCCCTCCGGCGCGATCTGGTTGACCTGCAAGTATTGCCCGCTCGTCGGATCGGGATGGCTGTTCACCAGCATATCGCGCTCGGCGGGCCGCGCAATCCAGTATTCCGGCACCCCGGCGCGGGCATACGCCCGCCGTTTGATCTCCAGGTCCTGGTCGGCGTTGGACGGCGAGAGCACCTCGACAATCAGCGCGGGGATGCCGTAGATATGCCGATCACGAATGATGTCGAGATCGGACTGGCGCACGACGAGGATATCTGGCTGAACAGGGTCACAGCCCGGCATGGAGAGGCCAATCGGTGACCACAAGGTAATGCCGAAGCCCGTATCCTCAATCTGGAGCAACAGCGCCCGCACAATTTGGTGAATGATCCACTGATGAAAACTGCTGGGCGCGGTGGTCATGTACAGCACGCCGTCAATGATCTCGTAGCGGTTGCCATCGGCGGGCAAAAGTTCCCATTGCGCGCGAGTCCAGTTGGCCTTGTGTG
This sequence comes from Thermomicrobiales bacterium, assembly GCA_035763465.1. Taxonomy (GTDB): domain Bacteria; phylum Chloroflexota; class Chloroflexia; order Thermomicrobiales; family CADCWN01; genus DASUBC01. The sequence continues at coordinate 17,942 of DASUBC010000083.1, read as the reverse complement.
ACCGCAATGCCAGTTCAGCCAGCGCAGTGGTAACAGTCATGGCGCACTCCCCTCGTGAATCGGCGTTCTCCAGGCAGTTTAACCGTTGCCGATAACCACAGCAATCCGCCCCATGCGCCGAGAATGCGGCTTTCGTTCTTGATTGACCTATGGTATGAAGGTTGACACAACCTGTAGCAGATACTATACTTCAGGAAGTGAATGTGAGGAGGGGTCAGGTATGTATGACCGGGAACCGTTGTACGTCATCAGTGTGGCCGCGCGCATCCTGGGGATGCACGCGCAAACGCTACGCAAGTATGAACGGGAACAATTCATCGTCCCCTCGCGGACACAGGGCCGGCTGCGGCTCTATTCCGCTGAGGATATCGAGCGCCTGCGCCAGATCAAGAGCCTGGTCGAGCGCGGCCTGAATCTGGCCGGCGTTGAACTGGCCTTGACCTTGACCCAGCAACTTGACGAGTTGCGGCGCACGGTCGCGGCAAGCAACTCGCACGAGGACGCGGTCGCCAGGTGCGATGACGCCGTGCAGGCAATGCTGGCGCTGCTTGGGGCGCCGGAGCGGCAGGCGGATTCGCAGGCGCAGTCAACCGCTAGCGGCCGGCGCCGCTAGCACGCACTGACACCAGAGAAGGGAGAGCGTATGAACCCAAACAGGTTTACGGAGAAAGCGCAGGAAGCGATCGTCAACGCGCAAAGCGAGACGACCCGGCGCAACAACGCCCAGCTGGACCTGGAGCACCTGCTCTGGGCGCTGCTGGAACAGAGCGACGGCATCGTGCCGCAAATCGTGCTCAAACTGGGGCGCGATCCGCAGGCGATGTTGCGCGAGGTTGAGGGCGCGCTCGACGCCGCGCCGAAGTTGCAGTACGTCGCCCAGCCGACGCTCGGCTCGGCGCTGCGAACGGCGCTGCAACGCGCTGAAGAAGAGACGAAGACCTTCGGCGACGAGTACGTCAGCACCGAGCACCTGCTGCTCGGCCTGATCGAGGCCGCGCCGCAAGGCGGCGCCGTGGGGCGCATCCTACGTGAGAACGGCATCACTCGCGAGCGCGTCCTGGACGCCTTGCGGCAAATCAGAGGAACTCAGCGCGTGACGGATCAGCATCCCGAAGGGAAGTACCAGGCGCTCGAAAAGTACGGCCGCGATCTGACCGAGATGGCCCGCCAGGGCAAGCTCGACCCGGTGATCGGTCGCGATGACGAAATCCGGCGCGTGATCCAGGTGCTCAGCCGCCGCACGAAGAACAACCCGGTGCTGATTGGCGAGCCGGGCGTCGGGAAGACCGCGATCGCCGAAGGACTGGCCGGGCGGATTGTGCGCGGCGACGTTCCGGAGGGGCTGAAGGACAAGCGCATCGTCGCGCTTGACCTCGGCGCGCTGGTTGCGGGCGCGAAGTTCCGGGGCGAATTCGAGGAGCGCCTGAAGGCGGTGCTGAAAGAAGTCACCGACAGCGACGGCGAGATCATCCTCTTCATTGACGAGCTGCACACCGTCGTCGGCGCGGGCGCGGCCGAAGGCTCGATGGACGCCTCGAACATGCTCAAACCGATGCTGGCGCGCGGCGAACTCCACTGCATCGGCGCGACGACCCTGAACGAGTACCGCAAGTACATCGAGAAGGACGCGGCGCTGGAGCGGCGCTTCCAGCCGGTGCTGGTGGACGAGCCGTCGGTGGAAGACACGATCAGCATTCTGCGCGGCCTACGCGAGCGCTACGAAGTGCATCACCACGTCCGCATTCTCGATTCCGCGATCGTCGCAGCGGCGGTACTATCGAACCGCTACATCACCGACCGTTTCCTGCCGGACAAGGCGATTGACCTGGTAGACGAAGCAGCGGCGCGACTGCGGATGGAGATCACCTCGATGCCGGCTGAGCTCGACGAGGTCGAGCGCAAGCTCATGCGGCTGGAGATCGAGCGCGAGGCGCTCCGCAAGGAGGAAGACGCGGCGTCGCGCGACCGCTTATTCGCGCTGGAACGCGAGCTGGCCGACTTGCAGGAGCAGCGGAACGCGCTGCAAGCGCGCTGGCAGCAAGAGCGCGAGGCGATCCAGGACATCAGCACCCTGCGCGAGAAGATCGAGCAGACGAAGGTCGAGGCGGAGGCCGCCGAGCGCGCCGCCGACTACGGCAAAGCGGCGGAACTCCGCTACGGCGCGCTGCGCCAGCTAGAGGAGCAGGTCAAGACCGCGCAGGAGCAACTGGACCGGCTCGACCAGGGCGGACGGCTGCTGAAAGAAGAGGTCACGGCCGACGATATCGCCGAAGTGGTCGCGAAGTGGACCGGCATCCCGGTCACGAACCTGCTCGAAGGCGAGATCGAGAAACTGCTGAAGATGGAGGAGCGGCTGCACCTGCGCGTGGTCGGGCAGCACGAGGCGGTGGTCGCGGTGGCGAACGCCATCCGGCGGGCGCGGGCGGGCTTACAAGACCCCAACCGGCCGCTCGGCTCGTTCATCTTCCTCGGTCCGACCGGCGTCGGCAAGACCGAACTCGCGCGGGCGCTGGCGGAGTTCCTGTTTGACGATGAGCAGGCGATGATCCGGCTCGATATGTCGGAGTACATGGAGAAGCACACGGTCGCGCGGCTGATCGGCGCGCCCCCTGGCTATGTCGGCTACGACGAGGGCGGCCAACTGACCGAGGCGGTGCGGCGCCGGCCCTACAGCGTCCTGCTGTTCGATGAGATCGAGAAGGCGCACCCGGACGTCTTCAACGTCCTGCTGCAAGTGCTGGACGACGGCCGGTTGACCGACGGCCAGGGGCGCACGGTGGACTTCAAGAACACCGTCGTGATTATGACCTCGAATATCGGCAGTCAGTTCATCAACCAGCCGGGCCTGTCGGACGACGAGATTCGCGCGCGGGTGACGGAGGCGCTCCAGGCGAACTTCCGGCCGGAGTTCCTGAACCGCGTGGACGAGACGATCATCTTCCACAGCCTGAGTCGCGAGCAGATCTCGCAGATCGTGGAGATTCAACTCGGTGGTTTGCGGAAGCGGCTGGCCGAGCGCAAGATCGAACTCTCCTTGACGCCGGCGGCGAAGCAATTCCTGGCGGCCGAGGGCTACGACCCGGTCTATGGCGCGCGGCCGTTGAAGCGGGTGATTCAGAAGCGGCTGATGGATCCGCTGGCGCTGAAGGTGCTGAATGGCGAGATTCGCGACGGCGACCACATGGTGGCCGATGTCGAAGGCGGCCACCTCACCTTCCGCAAGGCAGACGTCACGCTGGCGGCGTAAAGCTCACCGCCAGCACGGACAATAGCACGAGGGCCATACCGAAATCGGTGTGGCCCTCGTGTTGCTATGCGCCCAAACGAAGTCCCGCTTGATTGCCGCCCTACTTGATCGCCAGCCAGAGCGCCTCGGCGAACCAGGCGCGGCTATTCGGCTGGTCCCAGTTGCCCCAGGCGGCTTTCGGATCGGTCGTGCCGGGCGCGGCGCCGACGTAGTGGACATAGGTTGTGAGATCGGCCCGATGGCCCGATGTCGCAGGGACATTGGGATAGATGCTCGGATTATCGGCCTGCGCCTGCCACTTGCCACTCTTCTCCATCGCGCGGGTAATAAAAGAAATCGTTTGCGCGTAGAGGACGTGATCGAATGGCCGGTAGGTGCCATCCTGATAACCGTGGGCCACGTCGCGGTAGGCGAGCGTGCCGACTTCGCGCCACAACTCATTGTCAATACACCCCTTCGCGTTGCAGCGATCGGGGAATTGGTTGCCGTGGCTCTCCTGATCCCAGCCCATCGTCCGGGCGATCAGCGCAGCCATCTGCGCGCGCATGATCGGATCGTCAGGGCCGAAGCACGGGTAGGCTACATGCTCCTCCTGGCAGGTGACGGGCTGGTAGCCGTGAATGATGCCCTGATTCGCCAGGGCAACAATCGCCTGGTAGTAGGGGTGGCTCGTCGGTACGTCGGAGAATGGCGACGTGCTTGGTGGTGGCGCCGCCTGGCCGACAACATTGACGCCCACCTGCGGATAGGTCCAGCTCTGATTACTGTCAATGATGTCGAGCGCGGCGGTCAGACACGACGGACAGGATGAGCCAGTGATTAGCCCATCGAGCGGTTGGCTGGAGACGACCGGTACCATGATGTGCCAGGCATAGCCGCGCGTAATGGGCCACGTCCCGCCCGGCGGGTTGAACGCCAGGCCGCCCTGCATCCCCGACTGGGGGGTCTGCGGACAGTCGGCAGTGTCCGGCGTGGTCTCCCGGGTGCTGAAATCCTCCTTGATGCACGTCACGGGATTAGCCGCGCTGATCGCCGGCTGCGTGCCCTGAGGCAGCAAAAACTCGACATGCACCTGCACTACGCCGCCGGGCGTGCAGGGGTCGCCAGTGATGCCGAAGAGCGCCTGCACGTAGTAGACCTGCCCGACCGTGGGTGAGACGCCCGGCTCACCGTAGTAACCTGCCCAGTTCAGGCCCATTGGCTCGTCGGAACCGAGAAAGCAGTTATAGGTCGTCGTCTGCGTCGCCTGACCAAGTTGCCAGGTGTCCGCCGCGCTGACGCCGTGCGGCGCGGCCAGGAGCGGCGTGAGTAAGATCGCCAGCGTGGCGAGCGCGAGCGCGCCGCGCCAGACGAATGAAGTCCAAAGCCGTACTGTCATCGAATGTCTCCTCCTACACTTTCTGTAGCCGAACCACAAAGATGTTCCCTGGCCCGACCACACAACCCACTATGGCTTGACCGCTTGCAAACTCGCGGTTGACGTATTGGCGAGCGCCGCATACGTCGCGTCCTGTCCCTGCGGATAGAGGAATTCGGCGACACAGGCAGTATTCGCGCCGGCCGGCGTCACGGTGAGCACGCCCGCCGCCGCGTAGGGCGGGATACCGCTCGGGTTGGCGCTGGTCGTGAACTCCAGCCGGTAGCGGTCCGGCTGCTGGGTGACTTTGCCGGCCTTGAAGCCGGGCGTTGAACTGTCGCTGGTGAGCTGAGCGGGGATCGAGGCGCTCCAGGCGGCGAAACTCTGGCCGCCCATGTCGGTGGGAGTAATCAGCAGGAGCGCGGTCTTGTCGGTCCAGACGCCGTCGTCAGGACTGGCGAGCGGTGTGAAGCCGGCGGGCACGGCGATCTGGCAGGTGTTGGTCTTCTCCGTGCCGGCAGCGCCGGCGCTGGCCGTGGTCGGTTTCGCGGTCGCGGCTGTGGCCGTGGCGTGCGGGGCGGCCGTCGCCGCCGGCGCCGGTGTGCCAACCGCCGCACCGCCCGTGACGTCCCAGAGGTCAAGCTGATAGCCGATGCCGGCGACGGCCAGTGTCTTGCCGTCAGGGCTGAACGCAACCGACCGGACCGGGTACTTGCTCGTCGCAGGCAGGGTCTGTACTACCTTGCCGGTGGCGACATCCCAGAGTTTGGCCGAGTTGTCGGCGCTGCCGGTCGCCAGCAGTTTGCCGTTCGGGCTGAAGGCCACCGTGTCTACTTCGTCTGTGTGGCCGGTGAAGGTCTGGAGTTCGTTACTGGTGGCAATCTCGAACAGTTTCGCCGTCTTATCCACACTGCCGCTCGCCACGGCCTGCCCATCGGGACTGAACGCGACGGCTTTGACGTTCTTCTGGTGACCGTTGAACGTCTTCAGCGCCTGCCCGCTCGCGACGTCCCAGACTCTGACCGAGTTATCGAGGCTGCCACTGACGAGCTTTGTGCCGTCGGGGCTGAACCCGACCGCGTTGACGTAGGACGTATGGCCGGCGAAGGTCTTGGTCGGCTGGCCGGTGGCGACGTCCCACAGGCGCACCGACTTGTCGTCGCTTGCGCTGGCGATCGTCTTGCCGTCAGGGCTGAACGCGACCTGCCGAACGACATCGGTGTGGCCGCTCAGGGTCTTCACCTCCTGCCCGGTCGTGACGTCCCACAGCTTGATTGTGCGGTCAACACTGCCGGTCGCCAGGAGTTTGCCGTCGGGGCTGAAGGCGACCGTCGTGACTTCCTTGTGGCCGTTCGGCGCGGCGCCGTGGCCCGTGAACGTCTTCAGCACCTTGCCCGTGGCGACGGTCCAGATGACGATGTCGCCGTCGCCAGCGTTCGCCAGCAATTTGCCGTCCGGGCTGAACGCGACCTGATCGGTGTTCTGATTCCCGGTAAAGGTCTGGCGCGGGCCGCGCGTGGCGTTCGTCGGCGTCGCCGGCGCTGGTGTCGCCGCGCGCGTGGCCGTCGGGGCTGGCAGCGTCGCTGTCGGCGCGGTCGTTGCCGTTGCCGGTGGCGGCGCCGGCGTACTTGTCGCGCTGGTGGTTGCGGTTGGCGCGGCCTGCACCGCCGCTTGCACCGTCGCGGTCGGTGCACCGCCGCAGGCCGTGAGGAGTAAGGCAAGACCGAGGGCGAGGCAGGCAAGGAGACGGTAACGCATGATGTGCTCCTTCAATGGGGGGCATGAAATCGCGGGGACTTGCTGACCGGACTCACGAGTCGGATTCCTCTCGCGCGGGACGGCTATTCATATCCACGGCCCCGGTCGCCGTGGGGGAGTCGTCAGCCGTGTCACGCGCGCTGAGCCAATCGAGCGCCGCCGTCAGCGATGCGACGGCGATCCGCTCGCCAGACTGGACGTGCTCGATGACCAGGCGGCGGGTTGTGTCGCCCAACCACCAGCTGTGGATGAGAAAGGTATTGCGCCGGCGCGCCGCCATGGCTACCCGCCCTTCCCGTGAGGCCGTCCAACGAACGTCTGCTCGATTGTAGGGAGAGCGCATTAGCCGGCAGCTAGCGGGTGCCCCGTCTGCCTGGAGGTGTGGTGGTTACGTATACGTAGCTGGTAGGGGGCAGGCTAATCTGCGGTCGCTGGCGTGCCCGGACCCAGGCGGGCGGCCACGTCGGCGCGGGACGCGACGCCGAGTTTGTGCAAGATGCGGCTGGCGTGGGTGTCCACCGTGCGGCTGGCAATGCCGATGGCGGTGGCGATCTGCCCGTTGGTGTAGCCACGGGCGATCAGGTGCGCGATCTGTTGTTCGCGCGGGCTGAGCGGGGTTCCCCCGGCTGTCTCTGCGGCCGGAGCGGTGGCCTGCTCGGCGGCGGGGCGCAGGGCTTCAGCGATCGCCTCATCGGGTGTCAGGGCGTAGCCGGCCTGCCAGGCAGCGCTGTAGGCGGCCTCTCCAAGCGCGGCGCGGACCAGGGCGGTGAAATGGTCGGTATCCTGCTGGTCGGTTGAGCCGGCGGAGATGCGCTTCGTCACACGCAGGGCAGCTGCGGCACCCCACAGCCGCGCCGCACGGCTATGCTGATTACCTTGCAGGGCGCAGCGCCCCAGCCCTTCGAGGTTATTGGCGATGCCGCGCTGGTCCCCGATCTGCTGGGCAAGCCGGAGGCTATCGCTGAAATACACGAGCGCCTGGCGCTGATCGCCCTGCGCGAGCGCGGCGCGGCCAAGATGGATGAGCGCATTGATGATATTGGGCTTTTCTGCGAGTTCCCGGAAAATGGCGAGCGCCTCCTGCGAGAGCGCGATCGAACGCGCGTAGTCGCCCTCCTCATACGCGACGATGCCGAGGCTGCCGAGCGCGATGGCGATGCCGCCCTTATCGCCGAGCTCGCGCTGGAGCGCCAGGCTCTGCTCGTACAGGTCTGTCGCCCGCTGGCGGTCGCCCTGCGCGTTGCGCACGACGTTGCCCATCGTTTGGAGGGTCATAGCGAGACCCATACGGTCGCCGAGTTCGGTCTTGAGGCGTACGCTCGCGTCGTAGTACGCCATCGCGCGGTCCCACTCGCCGCGCCCCTCGGCCAGCACGCCGAGTGAATGGAGCGTCGCCGCCAGATTCGCCTGGTCGCCGGTCGCCTCGCACAGCGCCTGGCAGCGTTCGAAAATCTCCGTTGCCCGCATGAGCTCGCCCTGTCCCCAGGCGAGCGTGCCGGCCCCACGCAGGAGCGACGCCAGCAGCGCGGGTGCGATACCGGCGCGTTCGCCGCGTTGCAGCGCCCCGGACAGCCAGTCGCCACCTTCACTGAAGTAGCCGCGCACATACCAGAACCGGGCCAGCGCCGCGCAGAGGCGCGCTTCGGTGTCGATTGCGCCGGTAGCAATGGCCCAGCGCAAGACCGCGCGCAGGTTGTCATAGTCCTGCGTCAAACGATTGAGCCACAGCGTCTGGTCCCGGCCGCGCAGTTCTGGCGCGGCCTGCTCGGCCAGAGCGAGAAAGTGTGCGGCATGGCGCGCAGCCAGAGGTTCGGCGTCGGCGCTGGCCGCGAGGCGCCCAGCGGCGTACTGCCGCATTGGTTCCAGGAAGCGATAGCGCATGGCCGTGTCGTCGGTCTCAATCTGGAGGAGCGACTTCTCGACCAGGAGCGCGAGTAAGAGCAGCACATCGTCGCGCGCGACGCCAGCACCGGCGCAGACTGCTTCGGCGGCCTCGACAGTCCAGCCGCCCGCGAAGACGGCCAACCGGCGCAGCAGCACGCGCTCGGCCTCGTCGAGGAGCGCGTAACTCCAGTCCAGCGTGGCGCGCAAGGTCTGTTGGCGTGAAGGCGCCGTGCGGCTGCCGTGCGTCAACAGTTCGAGCGCCCGATCGAGCCGCGTGGCAATCTGCGTGGGCGTGAGCACCGCCGCGCGGGCCGCCGCAAGTTCGATCGCCAGCGGGATCCCGTCCAGCTGGCGGCAAACCGCCACGATGGCCTGGATATCGGCGGCGGACGGCACAAAGTCAGGCCGGGCGAGGCGTGCGCGCTCGACAAAGAGCCGCACCGCGTCATTCCGCTGGAGGTCGTCCGCAGCGCTGGCCGGCGCCACCTCCGGCAGTGGGAGTGATGGCACGCGCCAGTGCAGTTCGCCAGGGATACGGAGCGCCTCGCGGCTGGTCGCGAGCAGACGCAAGTGTGGACAGGCGGTCAGCAATGTCGCGGCCAGTTCGGCGCAACCGGCGATAAGGTGTTCGCAATTATCCAGGACAAGCAGCGCAGTCGTATCGCGCAGGCGGCTGGTCAGCAGATCCAGCGGCGACCCTCCGGCAGCTTCTCGTGTACCGACCGCGCGCAATACCGCGCCGGGGAGGAGCGCCGCGTCAGTGAGGGGCGCAAGGTCTACGAACCAGATACCGTCGGGATACATGGCCGTCGTCGCGAGCGCACGCGCCACTTCGAGCGCCAGACGAGTCTTGCCGCAGCCACCCGTCCCGGTCAACGTGACAAGGCGCGGGGCCGGCGGCGCACTGGTGAGAATGGTGGTGAGTTCGTCCAGTGCTTGCGCGCGGCCAACAAAGCTGGTCAGTGGCGCCGGCAGATTGTTCTGTGGCCCAGGCGTGCTCGCAGGTAGGGCGGCTGGCGTCTCGCGCCGTGCGAGGATAGCCGTGTAGAACTGCTGGGTACTCGGCGCGGGGTCAGCGTCGAGCTCGCGGCGCAGCGCGCTCCGCAGCCGCGCGTATTGCCGTAGCGCCTGGCTCTGCTGCCCGGCGGCGGTGAGCAGGCGCATCAGCCGGATTGTGGCTTCTTCGTGGGCAGGCTCCCAGCGTACCAGCCGCTCCAGCGCGGCGATCGCGCGGCGCTGATCGCCACGGGTTTCATAGCGCGCGGCCAGCTCGCTCAGGAGCGCCAGCGCGGTATCGCGGAACGCTTCCCGCTGACCGGCGGCCCAATCTTCGTACTGATCCTCGGGCAACAGCTCGCCAGGATAGAGCGCCAGCGCCGCCTCATACGCGGCCGGATCAGCCGTGCGCCGCGCGGCCACCACCGCCGCCGCAAAGGTCTCGGTATCAAGGTGGAGTTCACCTGCTGGTCGCAGGAGTAATTGCTCATCCTGGAGATGCAGCGCGCGTTTAGCCGAGTGCGGCGGCGCTTCCAGGATTTGCCGGGCGATATGCAGCGTGTAGCGCAGGTTATTCAGCGCCGCCGCCGGCTCCAGGTCGGGCCAGAGCGCCTCCAGCACCTGCTCGCGGGGGAGGCGCTGCCCCGGCGCGAGCGCGAGCAGTTTGACCAGACTCGCCGCTTTGCGGAGTCGCCAGGCACTGGCCGGGATTGGGGTGGCGCCGATTGTGACCTGAAAACCACCGAACAACTGGATCGTGAGCGGCGGTGGTTGACTGCTGGCGGTCTCCGGAGGGGCGGGCATCATCGCTCCGTTGTCAGCAAGCGCACGGACCGCGCCTGGCGCGTTGCCCCAACATATGTTGAGGAGTCCGGCCAGATAAGTATACGCACCGCCCGACCTGATTGCACGGGCGGTCGGGCAGACGAGCAGTCGGGCGGTGCGCTAGATCAGCACATTGCCAGCAGAGAAGCAGGGTGCTGGGGAGAACCTACTGCCCGACTGTGACAATTCGTCCAGTTTTCTTCGTATCTGCCCGACAGTGGTATACTATCGGGCACGTATTGAATGTAACACCGCTCGATGCGTGCGTGGGTATTGGCAATGGTTAGCGGAGGGACGGACCGTGATGGTACCGCAACCCGAGGGGCGAGCGCGCAAGCGCCGGGTCGTCATCGCCGACGACGAGTCAATCATCCGGCTTGACCTGGGCGAAATGCTGACCAACCTCGGGTATGAGGTGGTCGGCGAGGCGAGCGATGGCGCGGTCGCGGTCGAGCTGGCCCACAAACTCCGGCCGGACCTGGTCATTATGGACATTAAGATGCCCGGGATGGACGGGATTACGGCGGCGCGCGAGCTGACGAAGGAACGACTCGCGCCCGTGCTGCTGCTGACCGCTTTCAGCGAGCAAGAACTTGTCGAGCGCGCCAAGGAAGCCGGCGTTGTTGCCTATCTGGTGAAACCATTTCGTGAGGCCGAACTCTTGCCTTCGGTCGAAATCGCGCTGGCGCGCTTCGCCGAGTTCCAGATGGTCGAAAAAGAGGTTCATAACCTCAAGGATGCGCTGGAGACGCGGAAAGTCGTCGAGCAGGCGAAAGGCGTGCTGATGGAGAGCCAGGGGCTGAAGGAAGCCGAGGCGTTCCATCGCATCCGCAAGGCCAGCATGGATACGCGCAAATCCATGCGCGAGATCGCCGAAGCGATCCTCCTGACCCATCAACTCGAAAAGTCGTCGTAACGAGGCGGGCAGTCGGGCAGTCGGGCAGTGGGTGCTCCTCAGCACCGTGCCTGCTTGCTAGCGCGATGTTAGTCCAGCGCGCTGCCCGACTGTCCGACTGCCCGTCTGCCCGCCTGGTGTCGCGCCTGGCGTGGGCGATGGCGGCGGAGCTGGCGTGGGGGTGTGTGTCGGCACAGGCGTGGGGGTGCGTGTTGGGGTGGGTGTCGCTACCGCCTCGATCCGTACCTGCACCGCTGAGGGTATATCGGCCAGGGTCAAGCCCGGCGGTACATTGACGCTGGGCACGATGGTATAGGTACCCGCTGTGCGCCCCTGCAAGTCCACCTGCACCTTGATGTCACTCGCGCTCAACTGACGCAGGCGGTCGCGTGAGCCACTGAGGGTCACGGCGATTTCCGGCGGCGTAATTGTCACCTTGAGTCCGCTGCCCAGTCCCGTATAGTCCACATGTAACGCGCCGATTTGCTGCCGCTGCTGTTCGGCATCGATATTGACCTGCACATTGACAATCGTCTGGTCAACCAGGTGCATCCCTGCCGGCAGGCTCAACGCCACATCGAAGATCGAGAACGAATCGGTGCGTCCGCTGACGTCAATCGGCGCGGTCGAGATGACGACGAGTTGCGAGAGCGCCTCCGGCGGCCCGTCCACCGTCACGAATGACGGACTTACAGTCGTGCCTAGCACGCGGTAGCCTTCGGCTGGATTGCCGGTGATGTTCGCGACCACGCTGACGATGCGCCCGACCCGCTCAACCGTGACGTTGGCGCTGATCGTCGCCGGGTCAAGCGTCACGCCGGTAAGCTTGTTGCCGCTACTATCGCGCGCTTCGGGGGTGAACTGGCCGTCGAAGTTCTCGCGATGATCACCCAGCGCGACCGGCAATACGACATGGGCGACTTTGTCCAGCAGGCTGGCTGGCCCTTTCACCTGCACTGTCGTGGTCGCCAGATCAATCTTACTGATGTTGTATGGCGGCGTTGCCGGTCCTTTCTCCGCCTCGACCGGCAACGTTTTCGTCGCGAAGCGGTCAATACGCACCGTAATCGGTGACGGGGTGATCGTCAGCGCGCGCACAGTCCGGGGCAGGTGAATCTCGACCGGCAGCTGGGCCGAGCCGGGCGCCTCGACCGTGCTGAGATCAATATGTGCGTGCAGGTCGTTCACGCTGAGGCTGTCGAGGGTCGAGCGCGGGCCTCGCAAATCGATCGTGATCGCCGGCAGCTGGCTCTCGTCAACAACGGCCAGGCCATTCGTATTGCCCATCACGGTTGGTGTCACCGCGGTGAACCGCCGGTTGGTAATCGGGTCTTCCTGGCCGGTGACCCAGGCCCAGAGCAAAAAGGCGAGCACCAGCGAGAAGAGCGCCCGGACGAGTGTCCCCCGGTCAACGTGACCGCGCAGCCAGAGCCAACCCTTCGTGACCATGCGCTAGCTCCGCACCGCGCGGACTCGCGCCGCGCGGCGGCGGCCATTGGGGTGGTTGGGCCGGGTGGCGCTCGTCACGTCGAGCAGATCGAGCAGTTTTTCGCGCAGGCGATCGCCGTTGAGGTCGCGATCGATCATCCCATCATGCGCGAGCGCCAGTCCACCCGTCTGTTCCGAGACGATCAGCGCCACGGCGTCGGTTTCCTCGGCGATGCCCAGCGCCGCGCGATGCCGCGTGCCATACTGGCCGGGCAGCGGTCCTTCCGACAGCGGCATAATGCAGCGGGCCGCCACGATCCGGTCGCCCCGCACGATGACTGCCCCATCGTGGAGGGGCGAGTTCTTGAAGAAGATGTTGATCAGGAGCTGTCTGGTCAATTGCGCGTCGAGGAGCACGCCCTTATCGGCGTACTCCTGCAACCCGGTGTCGCGCTCGATGACGATCAGCGCGCCGATCCGGCCCCGGCCCAGCGACACCGCCGCGCCAACCAGTTCTTCGATCGCCGCCGCGCCCGGGTGTGGGTGGTCGGTGGACATGAAGGGAATATTGATCCAGGTGCCCGTATGCCCAAGCTGCTCGAGGGCGCGGCGCAGTTCGGGCTGAAAGACAATCGGAATGGCCAGCAAGAGGGTCGGCAGGGAAATCCGGAGCAGATAGCGGAGCGCGGTCAGCGGCAAGGCGGTGCTGAGCACGACCAGCACCGCAATCAAAATAATCGCGCCGCGAATCAGAGGCATCGCCCGCGTGCGCTGTGCGATCGTCAGAAGCCAGAAGAAGATTGCTGCGACCACCAGGATATCGAGTAGCGCCGCCAGGTCGAGCCGCGACAGGAATAAGAGCAGATCAGTCATGCAACGTCCTTGCGACCCCGCACCATGGAAGGATTGTCCGCAGCACTATTCTACCACCGGTACACGCTGATGGGACGCGCAGCTCCGTCCCTTAATTCTGAACGCGGCAAGGGAAACGTTGGTTGCGGAAGCGCGCACGCCCAGGACGCCGGAGGAGTCCGGCGTCCTGGGCGTGCGCGCCATGCTACGCCTGTTCGCGCGCCAGCATCGCCATGGCGGCCTGCTTGGCTTTCGCAATGGGGTCGTCGGGGGTCAGCCGTACCAGGCGGCGATAAACGCGTTCGGCCTGGGCGTATTCGCCGACCGAGGCGAGCGCCTCGCCCAGCTGGCTGTACGACTCGGCGTCGCGCGGGTCGAGGACGATGACCTGATGCAGCGCGGCGATTGTCTCCTGCACCCGGCGGGTCTCCCAGAACTGACGGGCGATCGCACGTTGCTGATCGGCGGCTTCTTGCTGCCGCCCAGCCTGGAGTAAGCAGTTGATATACGCCTGGCGTAACATGACATTTTCGGGCGCCAGTGCCAGCACTTGATCGTAGAGGGTGAAGGCGCGGTCGTGCTGACCGATCATCCAGGCCGTGTCGGCGGCCTGGCGCAGGATATTGGCGGCATCGTCCGGTCGCCCCGCCCGCTGGTGGATCGCCGCGATCGCCGCGAATTCATCGAGCGCTTCGTCCGGGCAGCCGCGCTTGAGATAGCGGTCCGCAATGTGGGTCTTGATCTTCAAATTGTTACCGGCCATTGCCGACATCTGATGCAGCGTCGTGATCATCTCATCGAGCTGCCCCGCGTTCAATTGCCGGGTCGAGAGATCGTCGAGCTCGTCCAGCGCCTGGCCGAGCCGCCCACGCTCATGGTAGATCGCGGCTAACCGGCGCCGAATGGTCGCGTCGTCGGGTAAGTCCGCTTTGGCGGCTTCAAGCACGATCGCCGCGTTATCGGCCTTGCCGCCGCGCACCAGGCTTTCGGCCAGCGCGACGTGGAGGCCACCGACCGAGATCGGCTCACCGAACAGCCGGGTTTGATCAACGAAGGCGCGCACGCGCTCGTCGCGCAGCAGGTCGGCCGCCTGCTGCAACCACTGCCGCTCGGCTGGCCCATCGTTGAGCGCCGCGTAGGCTTGTTTCAGCCCATACGCGAGCGCGAACCGCACTGGCGGACGCAAACTCTGGGGATTGATCCCGGTTTGCGGCACATACTTCAGGTAGCGTACCGCCTCGTTCATCTGCTCGTGCCGGAGTGCGAGTAACCCCAGCGCCACTTGCAGGTTGCCGCGCCGCGCTGGTTCGAGTTTACTCAGTACCGCTTCATAGAACGCGAAACAGTCGCGCCAGGCGGCGTCCGGCGCTGCTTGCAACGTGGCGACCAGTGTTTCCAGTGAGGGCCAGTGAACTGTGTTGTCAATGAGCGTGAGCGCGGCATTCGCGCCCCCAATCGCCAGCGTATCCTGACGATCGCGACGCAATAACGCCTGGCAATGCGCCAGGGCGCGGTGCGCGTTGCCGGTCCACAGATGCAACCGCGCGGCGAGCAAGATGGCCGCCCGATCGTCTGGCCGGCGCGTGACGAGCCGTTCAGCGTAGTCAATCGCCAGCTCGGCTTCACCGGCGGCCTCGGCCGCCTCAATTAACCCCCGCACATCGGCGCTGAGATCGGGGCCATTCCCCGGCGCCTGGGAGAAGTAGAGATCGGCCATCGTCTGGCGCGCGGTGAGGTCAGTGGGGTCGAGCAGGCTGAGTAACCGATGCACCGACAGCAGTTCGCTTTGCTGCCCTGTGCTGGTATAGAACTGCATAAGTTGATCGCACTTCACGGCCGCCTCGGCCAGGCGACCTTGCAAGGCGTAGATTTCGCCAAGCCGCAGGTGAATAGGAAAGTACTCGGGCGCCAGCACCATGATCTGATGGCAATCGTCAATGGCTGCGGCGAAATGCTCTTGCAGGATGTCTTCCGCTGTGCGCGACAGCAACGCGCGAATCTCAGCCGGCTGTGCGGTTTCGCCGGTCAGCGGGATTGTCGGCCGGAACTGTACCGGCTGGCGCTCGAAGTGCGCGGTCATTGGCGGCATCAGGCTAGTTTTGGCCGGCGTCAGCGCCGTTGACCCCGCCTGCGCTTTGGCCGCGTTGACACGACCGAGCAGTGCGCTGGTATGGCGCCGCGCGTCATTGTTCGGCACCGGCGTCAGGGGACCGGTCGCACGCCGGTAGACCATCCGCAAGCGTCCGGTTGTCGTCGCGCGGTCCGGCGTTGGCGTGTCGAATGCCCCTTCGTCTCCTGGCGCTGGCGCCAGTTGTGGCGCGGCATCGGCCGGTGGGGTGGCGCCATTCTGGTAGCGTGGGCCAACTGCTGGCGCGGCCTGGACAGGGCTGGATACGACCGGTTTTCCCGCAGTGCTGGCTGGTCGCGCGCCAGGATGTGCGGCAATGAAACTATCGAGCGTCGCCGAGAGTTCAGCCGCGCGATCACGATTGTCGAGCGAGGTGAAGGTATCAATCGCCACGCGCAGCACATGGCTCACCTCGGCCACCTGGTCGTCGGCGATCTGGTCGAAGGCCAGCCGGCTGACCGCGCGATCGAAATGCTCGCCCGCCGCAGCCAGGTTGCCCAGCGCCAGCTGGCATTCGCCGCTGGCGTAGTGCGCCGATGCGCCATACTCGGCGGAGTCGAGACAGCGTTGTAGCAGCGTCAGCGCGTCTTCATAAAGCAATTGCTGCTTATAGAGCACCGCGAGGTTATAGCATACTTCGACGGTCGCAAAGCCGGCGAGCAGGGCTTCTTCGTAGCAACCAACCGCGCCGTCCAGGTCGCCCTGTTCTTCGAGGAAGATGGCGCGATCGATGATCTGGCGCATCTCGTCCTGCTTGTCACCCCGCGCCGGGGCGGACGCCTCTACTTTGGCGACCATCTGTTGCTCCCGCACTTGACGCCTGGTGCATCGAGGTCCGGCCAGTAGTCAGCGCCGCCGGCGTCCACGAATGCGCGTGCCATGACAGCCGGCCACTGCCGTGCTGCTCAGTTCGAGTATAGGAAGCATCGCGTGCAGGGACAAGCCGCCCGTATAGTACTTTCGCTCCGCCCGGTAGCAGTATTTCGTCCCAACGCCGCGGGTCAGGCGCGGGGGCCGCGTGGTCCACGATAGGCGCTGCGGTTGCCCGGCCGGTCGGGGGCAATGCTGGCCCCGCGCGATCGGAAATCGGGCGCGTCAATCAGCACGTAGCGGCAGAGCCGGTGGTCACTCAGGCGCGACACAATGCGCTCGTCAATCTGCTTGAAGTCGAGATTGCTCGTGACGACGGTGCTCAGCCCTTCGTTGTAGCGATGATTGAAGATTTGAAAGAGTTTTTCTTTCGCCCAGGGCGTGGCGTTCTCGGTGCCGAGGTCGTCCAGCACCAGCAGCGGTACTTCACGCACGTCCTGGAACCGCTGGTCGTAGGTGATGCCGTCGGTCATGGCCGGGTTGAAGGTGGCGCGCAGGTGATCGAGCAGATCGGGCACGATGGTGAAGAGCGCGCGCCCGCCCTGATGGGTGATGTAGTAATTGGCAATCGCCGCCGCGAGGTGCGTCTTGCCGGTGCCGCAACGCCCGTGGAAGAAGATCCAGGGCGTGCCGGACCCCTTCGGGTCGCGCGCGTAGTCCATCGCGATGCGCCAGGCTTCGTTGACGTCGCGATTGATCCCTGGATCAAACTGCTCGAACGTGCTCTGCTCGAAGGCGCTCAGGTTGCCGATCCTGAGCAGGTCTTCGTGCCGCCGGCGCTCCTGCTCGCGTACGCGGCACACGCACGGCACCAGGCGCCCGAAGTTCGGGTCGGTAATCGGCACGTCGAAGCGCAGATAGCCAGCATCTTTGCACAGAGGGCACTGCGGTTGCTCAGGAGCGGGCGCCGCGCCAGTGCCGGTATTTTTCGGGATCGAGTGTTCCAGCGCCTTGAGGACGTCCGCGATGCTCCTCATTGCTGTCCCTCCGTCCATCCGCCGCCCACTTCTCCAAAATCGCGCGGATGTACCGCCAGTTCCGCTTGTTATAACTCACGGCCTCGCCAAATGCTTCCTCAACCCAGTCGAGCGGGTACCGCTCGGTCGCCTCGATGAGCTGATCGGCGATGATCGGCGTCAGCAGGCCGATGTTCTGCTCGTAGAGCCGGAAGATATTCGGGCGCTCCGGCACGATCGCCGGTGGCGGTTCGCCGGGCACGTAGAGGCTGGCGGGTGGCGGGGCGACACCGCGCGCTAGCCGGCCCAGCAGGTCGCGGTTGCGCGGCGTATTCAGCAAATACCAGGTAGCGCGCTGGTCATGCACCGAACTTCCCGCCACTTGCGTGGCGAACCGCAGCAGCGTCCCCCGGCCGACCGCCAGTTCCAGTCCGCGCCCAATGCTCTCGTCCGGCTCCTTCGGCGAACCATGCCGTTTCAGGCTGGCGCGCAACGGCTGGTGCCGGTAGATCGCCTCCTCCGCTAGCGGGACGTCGTAGCCGCCCACTTCCGCCAGCAGGTCGAAACAGCAGAGCGCGACCTTGAGTTCAGCAAGGTCGCCGATCTGCGGCAAGACCTCCTCGACAAAGACCCGAGGCAACTGGAGGGACGGCTCTTCGGCCGCCAGAAACCCACCAAACCGGCGCGTCACAATCGCCTCCGGTGTGATGGAGTCGGGCAGACGGGCAGACGGGCAGTCGGGCAGT
>DASUBC010000082.1:0-9518 GCA_035763465.1 Thermomicrobiales bacterium | reverse complement strand
GTGTAGAAGTGCGAGTCGGTGTCCGGGTTGCCGGGGTCAGCGGAGAAGAAGACGCCCGAATCCACCGTCTTGAGTTCCATCTGGAGGCCGGCCTTCTCGAAGGCGTCTTTGATGAGCTGCTGGTGCTTCTGGCGCACCGAGTTGATCGTCGTCGAGAAGACGACCTTCAACTGGACGCCGTTCTTGGCGCGGTACTGACCGTTTAGCTTGTAGCCCGCGTCGTCCAGCAGCTGCTTGGCCTTGTCAACGTTGAACTCCCACTTGGTGTTCGGCGATGCGTAGACCTTCGGGTTGGTGACGACATTGGAGGTCGCCTGCCCGGCCGGTCCGTAGAGCGTCTCGGCGATGGTCTTGCGGTCGCAGAGATAAGTGTACGCCTCGCGCACCTTGGCGTCGGTCTGGAACGGATGCGGGGTGTTTTTCTCCGAACGCTGGCCGTTCACTTCCTTATTCGGGTCGGAGAAGTTGACGAAGATACGCTCGACGCCCCAGTTCGGCGTCAGTTCGAGTTTGCCCTTGCCACCCGTCTTTTCGAGCTGATTGAGGATAGACGGCTCGATTTGCAGGTTCCAGGCGACATTGTAATCACCGGTCTGCAAGACCGCGCGCGCCGCCGAGGTGGCGTCGCCGCCGCCCTTCATCTGCACGCTGTCGAAGAAGGGGCCGTTGGCGTCGCGCCAGTTCGGGTTGATCTCGAACGTCGCGGTGTCGCCGGGCTTGAAATCGGTCAGGCGGTAGGGACCGGTGCCGACCGGCTTCAGATTCGCCGGGAAGTTCTTGGCCGCGTTACCGAGACCGTCCTTGAAGATGTGCTCCGGCAGGATCATGCCGTTGCCGCCGACGAAGGGAATGTACCAGGCCGGCGTCGGTTCCTTGAAGGTCACTTTGACCGTGTTGTCGTCGGGCGCCTCGACGTTCGCAACGCCGGTGTAGGTGCCGCCGGTCGTCGCGGCGGTGTCCTTGTCGGTGACGTACTTGAAGGTGAAGACGACATCTTTGGCGGTGAAGGGCTGGCCGTCACTCCACTTGACGCCCTGCTTCAGTTTCCAGGTGACGCTCGTGCCGTCCTTCGCGATGCCGCCATTGTCGATTGAGGGGATCTCGGCGGCGAGAAAGGGCACGAGTTTGTCGTCAGGACCGAACGATGCCAGCGGCTCGTAGGTGATGCGCGAGAGATCGAAGTCCTTGGTGCCTTGCGCCATGTGCGGATTGGCGATCGTCGGCGCTTGCCACCACAGCAGTTTCACCGGGCCGCCACCGCCGCGCTTCGTCGCGCCGGGACCGAGACCACCACCAGCGGCAATTGGCTTATCGGTCTTCACGCCCAGGCCGTTTGACGCCTGGCCGCCCGCCGTGGGCGTGCCGCCCGGTGTGGCTTTGCTGCCGGGCGTCGCCGCCGGTGAGGCCGCGCTAGCAGCGCTGCTCGTCGCCCTGCTGCTGGTGGCGCTGGTGCTGGCCGCGCCGCCACCGGCGCTTGTCGTTGCCGCGCTCGTTGTGGCAGACGATGCGCCAGTGGACCCAGTCGTCGCGGTGGCATTCGAACTGCCACACGCGGCCAGGAACCCGGCGACCGCCGAGGCGGAGAAGCCCAGCGCCGTCGCGCGGGCGATGAACGCGCGGCGACTGACTGTGCCGGCCGTCATCTGGCGCATCAGGTCGAGG
This sequence comes from Thermomicrobiales bacterium, assembly GCA_035763465.1. Classification (GTDB taxonomy): domain Bacteria; phylum Chloroflexota; class Chloroflexia; order Thermomicrobiales; family CADCWN01; genus DASUBC01. Next base: position 7,856 of record DASUBC010000082.1, on the reverse strand, counting down.
AGTGTCGAGGGTTGAGCCATGTTTCCTCCCTAGCGAATGGGCGACAGTGCCCAATCCGAACATTGGAGCCTCCGATTGGCCAGAGGCCACCGCAGCCTTGCGGTCCGGATCAATGACGCTCACTCGCGCGCATTTGTTCCCAGATTGACGATAAATCGGGATGGGGGGGTTGAAACATGAACCAGGAAGCAAAGAGCCGGCGTATGCCCTGGCTACTGCCTGCTGTCGTAGAGGACTTCGCGCCCGTTCCAGACATCTACCAGGCGGGACCAGAAGCCGATTAGCAGGCCAAAGCCCATGACGAGCGAGCCGGCAATCGCGTCGAAGAAGAAGTGATTGGCGGTGCCGATAATCGCGATCAGCATCACGGCCGGCAGCACGATGCCGATCGCCCGCATGAACGCATTGCGGCCGAGCCAGCACAGCCCGATACCGACCAGGAGCGACCAGCCGAAGTGGAGGCTTGGAATCGCGGCATAGGGATTGTAAAAGAGCTGAATACTGTGCATCTCGTACGAAATCGCGCTGTAGTCAGCGAGCGTGTCGGTGAAGCCGTAGCCAGGGATGAAGCGTGGTGGCGCACACGGATAGAGCGCATACATGGCTAATCCGACGACAGCCGAGACAAGAAAGGCATTGCGGATTGCGGCGTACTGGGTGGGGCGGCGCAAATAGACCCAGATGGCGAAGGCGATCAAGACCGGCAGGTGCAGATAGGTGTAAATCCAGTTGAGGACAAGCACGGCCAGCCTGTGGTCAACGACCCAGCCGTTGATTGCCGGCTCGCGGAAGATGCCCAGGCGGCTCTCGATGTCAATGACGGCATGGGCATTGGCAATGGCGGTGTCTTGCTGGCCGATCGCCATCCCGCGCGTACCGTAGTAGAGCAGCATGACCGCGAAGACGATCAGCATTTCGCCCAGGCCCCGGCGATAGCGCCACACGAACGCCAGGGGCCGCCGCCAGGCTGCTGTCTCCTGCTTCATGCTTCCTCCGTCGCGTTGCTGTCACGCTGCGCCATGGAAGCGACCGTGGGTGGTGACCAGCAAAGCGTGACTCTGTACGGACGCGGCCTGGCCGCGCGACTTCACCTTATCGTATGGAGCGGTCGGTGACAACCTTCCGCTCCTGCCTCTTTGTACGCATAGGTAGGGGTGTTGGTGACGTCCTGTTACCTCGCTCATAGTTCACTCGTTGCTAACGCAGGGGCTGGTATGATTACGCGGCGTGTGTGTCGCGCGCCAGAGGGCAACGCGCCCCCAGTGCCGCTGGTTGCTGGCGGCCCTGGCGAATGGAGAGACAATGCGCCGCGCCTGCGGGTTTGCCGTAATCTGTATCCTGGTTCTCTGCTTCGCGCAGGGATGTCTCGGTTCGCCTGCGTCCGTGCCTACGCCCACGTCGCCCGCGCCGGCCGGGGTAACGGCGGTGGCCACGGCGACCGTGGCGACGCCTACGCAGGCAGTTACGGCGACGGCAATAGGAATCGCGACAGGAACCGCTCCAGCAACACCGGCGACACCAGCATCTGCGCCCGCGCCCACGCCAACGGAGGCGCGCCTGGGTATTAATCCCCCGGGCACGCCGACACGCATCGGTCCGCCAGCGGCCAGCCCCACGGTCGTGGTCGCGGCGCGTGAGGCGACAATCGATCAGATTCAGGGACCGAGCGCGCAGTCACCGCTTGCCGCGCAGACGGTACGCACCGTTGGCGTCGTCACCGCCGATTACCAGGGTGCGCCGAGCAAAGGGTTCTTCATCCAGGAGCCGGGCACGCCGAAGACTGATACGTCCAGCGGTCTCTTTGTCTATCAAGGTGATCGTCCGACACCCGATGTCAAAGTTGGCGACAACGTGACGGTGGTCGGGGTAGTGCGCGAGTACAATGGACGTACCGAACTCGACATCAGCCTCGCCGCCAGCGACGTCACCGTGAACGCGTCCGGCAACTCCTTGCCGGCGCCGATTGAAGTCCGCCCGCCGGGCACATTGGCGGAGGCGCAACTCTATTTCGAGCGGTATGAGGGAATGCTGGTCAGCTTGCCGGCGGCGGTCGTTGTCGCGCCAACCAATCAATACGGCGAATTCACCGTGGTGCGCGCCGATACGGGGCTGACGCATCTCTTCGCGAACGATCCGAAGACGGCCGGCTACGCCATTGTGGTTGATGACGAAGGCGGCGCGCACTATGACCTGACCACGGGCGACAAGGTCGAAGGAATCGTCGGGCCGCTCGACTATACCTTCGGCCAGTACAAGGTCGAGCAGCTGCCCGAGCCGCGTCTGTTTGTGCAACCCGGCGGACGTGTGGCGCCCGCGCTGCCCACCGCTGGACCGGCCGAGTTCACGATCGCTTCGTTCAACCTGGAGAACTTCTTCGACCCGATTGACACGCCCGGCAAACTCGATCCCTGCAATGTTGACGTCAACGGCAATCCCTGCCAGGAGCACATCACGCCGGCCGCGTACGCGCTGAAACTGAGCAAGGCGGGCGCGGCGATCCGCGATGTGCTGGGCGCGCCGACGCTCGTCGCCGTGCAAGAAGTCGAGAACCTTGATGTGTTGACGGCGCTGGCGCAGACGCGCGAACTGGCGCCGTACCACTACACGCCGATCTTGCTCGAAGGGCTTGACCCGCGTGGGATTGACGTCGGCTTGCTCTACCGGACTGACCGCGTGACGGTCGGCGCCGTCACCCAGCGCAATGAGTGCGTGACGACCGACTACGGCTTTACGGACGTTGAGGCGCGGTGCAGCTCGCACAACGACGGGACGCAAGATGGCTGGTGGCTGGCAGCCCGGCCACCGCTGGTGATTGAGCTCACGGTGAAATCGGCCGCTGGCGCGACCGCCTTGCCCTGTACGCTCATCGTGAACCACTTCAAAGCAAAGAGCGGCACTGATCCCGCAGGCAAGGCGTTCGTCAGCCGGCGCATCGCTGAAGCGACGCTGGTGGCGCGCATCGTGAACGAGGCGCTGGCGGCTAATCCGCAGGCCAATGTCATGGTCGTCGGCGATCTGAACGACGACATTGATTCGCCGCCGTTGCACGCGCTGACCACGCTCGCGCCGCTCTCTGACCTGGCGCTCGCCGTGCCCGCGGCCGAGCGATACTCGTATATCTACCAGGGCGAAGCGCAGGTACTCGACCATATTCTGGTTACGGCCGGGTTGAAGACCCGCCTGGAGAAGATCACTTACGCTCACCTTGACGCCGACTTTCCGGAGAGTCGCGCCCAGGAGCTCTCGCCCTATCGCGTCTCCGATCACGATCCGCCGGTCGCGTGGTTTAAACTCGCGCCGTAAGACCCACATGGACGATCGCGACAGCCACAAACGAAGCGGCCGGCAGTTACCGGCCGCTTCGCGGTGATGGGGGAGAGAAGTGAGCGTGGCTTACTGCGACTGTGGGGTCGCGTTGGCCGGCGCGCCGTTCCAGGGTCCACGGTGACCGCCGTTTCCGTGACCGCCGGGGCCAAAGGGCATCCCGCCACCGGGCATCGCGGGCATCCCACCGGGCATTCCACCCGGCATCGTGATCTTGCCGAACGAGCCGGTGTAGAACTGGTCGAAGTTCTGCTTGAACATGCTGGCGATTTGATCAATCTGCGCCTGGGCGACCTTGCGGTCCGCCAGGTCTTGCCGCAGGGCTGTCTCCAGCGCGGACTCAAGCTTGGCCTTGGTGTCGGCGTTGTCCTTGTTGTACTTCTGCGCGACGCCCTGGAGCGAGCCTTTGTCCTTCAGGTCTTGCTTGAACTGATCGGTTGAGATGCCGAGGACATTCGCTGCCGCGTCGGCAAGTTTGCCGCTCACGAACGCGCCCTCACCGTGCATCCCCGGCATTCCACCCGCCAGTCCGGCGCAGAAATCGCCATTGCTCTGGTTGACCCGATCGCGCAGCTTCTGCGCCTGGTCGGCGGTGATCTTGTTGGCCTGTTGCTCCGCGTCAATCTCTTGCAACAGCGTCTGCTTGAGCGCGGCCTGCAAGTCCGCCGTCTGCACCTTCAGGTTCGCGGCGAGTTTATTCATGAAATCGGTGCAGTTGCTGGTGCTGGTCGGGTCGAGCGCGAAGGCCATGGCGCCGAAGTCGCTGCCGGCGATGTCCGGCAAATCGGCGTTGGTATTGGCCTTGCTGTTGCCGCCCCCATTGAAGAGCGGCGCCGCCGCGCTGCGGATGGGACCGCCCGCGACGAGTGAGGCGATCGCCGTGGCGACCAGCAGCACACAGGCGCTCGCCACCACGATCAGTTTCTTCGGTGCTTTCATGCCACGTACCTCCTGCCAGTTCCAACGTCGCTAGAATCGTGCTTGTTTCGTCTGTCGCCGCACCTCCGTTCGCCAGGGCGGCTCCGCCCAGAAGTGATCGGATAGCATCGCCGTCGCCAGCGCTCGTCGCGCCTGTTGGTGAAGACTATAGGGTGCGCTGTTAAAGAGAGCATGAAGAATGTGTGACGATTCGGTCACATCGGCTGAAATGGCTGGCGGCGGAAACAGATCAGCGCACGACCAGCGGCGCGGGCGCTGGCGCGGGTTGGCGGCCAGCCGTGCGGCGTGGCTGGGTGGTCACTGGGAGTGTGACGGTGAAGGTGCTGCCCTGGCCCAGCCGGCTCGTCGCAGTGATAGTCCCCCCGTGCGCCTCGACAAAGCGTCGCGCGATCGTCAGGCCGAGACCACTGCCGCCGGTGGCGCGAGTGCGCGACTGATCGGTGCGATAGAAACGCTCGAAGATATAGGGCAAGTCTTCGGCGGAGATGCCGGCCCCGGTGTCGGCAACCGCAAAAGTGACCGTCGCGCCGTCCGTCTGGTGGGCGCTGACCGTCACGCGGCCGTGGGCCGGCGTATGAGTCAGCGCGTTATTGAGCAAGTTCTGGAGTACCTGCATGATGCGCTGCGCGTCAACATCGACCGGCGGGAGATCGGCGGGCGCGCTAGTGGTCAGGGTGATGCCGTGCTCGGCGGCGCGCGGCCGGGCGGCTTCGACCGCGCGCTCGATCAATTCGGCCGGGGCGACCGGGCCACGGTCGAGCCGCAGCACGCCGGCTTCCGCCTGGGCCAGTTCCTGCAAGTCGTCAATCAGGTGATTCAACTGTGCGGCTTCTTCGGTGAGAATACGCAGCGTGCCTTCATCGGCCGGCACCACGCCGTCCTCGATGGCTTCCAGGTAGCCCCGGATATTCGCCAGCGGTGACCGCAATTCGTGCGCGACGTCGGCGACGAGCTGCTGGCGCAGCCGCTGCGACGTCGCCAGGTTCGCGGCCATCGTGTTGAAACTGCGCGCCAGCGCCGCCGCCTCGGCGCCGCCGTCTTCCGGCACGCGCTGGTCGAGGTCGCCTTTGCCCATTCGCACGGCGGCGGCGGTGACGAGTTCGAGCGGCTTGCCGATGCGCCGGGCGAGCAGCAGGCTGAGCGCGAGCGCCGCCAGCAGGCCGGTGCCAGCGCTCAATAGGGTGACCCGGTTGAGTTTCAGCAAGAAGGCACTATCGCGCTCGGCGGCGGCAACAGTGGGGTTATTGATGTAGAGCGTGCCATAGGTGATATTGCCCTGCGGCAGCGGCACCAGTTGCCCGCCGGGGAGGCGGAGGCCGCCAATAGGGAGTGGGCGGTGGTCGTTATCGCGCGGCGCCGTCCGGATCGCGTTGGTATCAATCGGTAGTGACTGCCAGGAGCCGCCGCCGGTGAAATGCCTGCCGACCAGTTCGCCATTTGAATCGGCGACAACAGTGCCGCTGTTGTCGGTGACGACCGCGCGCTGGCCATAGATTTCGGCCCAGGCTACTGTCGTGTACTGGGCGTCGTGCCAGTTGCCGGATGCGAGATTGTTGACCGCCAGCACCGAGGCGAGGACGTTGCGCTGGGCGTCCTGAGCGCTGTTGACGTAGTGCTGGAACTCGGCGCGCGATGCCTGGCGGGCTAGCACCGCCGGGCCGATGACGGCCACCAGGAGTACAGCGGCGAAGGCCAGCAGGAGGCGCACCCAGAGATGGCCGAAGATACCGCCGGCCTGTCCTGTGCGTTGGCGCGCCGGCGCGTCAGCGCCGGGCTGGTTCGAGCTTGTAGCCGATGCCATAGACCGTCTTAATGGCGGGCAGATCGCTGCGCGCGTCGTCTGTGGCGCTGATTGGCAGCGAGAGCTTGCGCCGCAGATTCATCACATGCACGTCAATATTCCGCTCGAACCCCTCGAAGCCTTCCTCGAAGGCGCGATCGAGGAGTTGCTGCCGGCTGAAGACCTGGCCGGGTGCCTGCGCGAAGGTACGCAGCAGGCGAAACTCGGTCGGCGTCAGGTCAATTGCCCGACCCTGCACCGCGACTTCATGCCGGCCGATGTCAATGTGCAGACCACCAAAGTCGAGCGTATCTGCCTCCGGCTGCTCCTCTGAGCGCGACATCCGGCGCAGCACGGCACGCACACGCGATACAAGCTCACGCGGGCTGAACGGCTTGACAACATAGTCGTCCGCGCCGAGATCGAGACCGCGCGTACGGTCTTCTTCGGTCGAGCGCGCGGTGAGCATAATTACCGGCATCCCGGTCTCGTGCTGGAGCGTCTTGCAGACGACCAGGCCGTTGACGCCGGGCAGCATCAGGTCGAGGATCGCCAGCTCCGGCCGCTCGATGCGCGCGATGTCGAGCGCCATGTTGCCATCATACGCCTGGAGAACGCGGTAGCCCTCCTTCCGTAGATAGAGCGTCACGAGGTCAACGATCTTGCGATCGTCGTCCACTACCAGAATCGTCTCGCCCCGCGCCGCAGCCTGCTGCGCGCTCATGTCGTTTGCCTCGTCGGTCGGCCAGGCCAGACAACGCCAGTCCTGGCAGTCTACCACCCGCTACGAATGACATAATAGTAGGCCAATATGAGGAAACAGTGAAGAGGATACGATTTTCAACGCAGAGGACGCAGAGAGCGCTGAGAGCGCAGAGGAACGAGAGAAAGGGAGCAAGTGGCGATACAACGTGGCTGGTTCTCTCCCGACCACGCCGGTTCCATCATCTCATTCAACTCTGCGCTCTCTGTGTTGAAAATCCGCCGCCTTACTCGCGTGGGCGGCCACCGCGCGGGGGACGATATGGGCGTGGGCCGTCGCGGCGCTGGGTGGGTGGGCGGTTGGGGCGCGGCTCGTCGCGGTATGATGGTGGCTGGCCGCTGGGGGTGGAGAAACCGCGATCGAGCAGGGCGTCCTTCATCGCCTCGGAGAAGGCGAGGTAACTATTGCGGCCCTGCCGGTGGTCGAGGTCGGCGCGGACGGCGTCAAGCAGGCCGAACTGGTCGGCAAAGTTGAAGAGCGCGAGCATCTCGCCGAGTGGGAGCTGGCGCTGCACCGTGCCCTGCGCGGCGCGCTGGTGCGCGGCGAACGCCCGCGCGATCTCGCCGGTCAGATATGCGGCGACCGCCTCGCGCTCCAATTCGTCCGGCCCGTCGTCGGTGTGCTGTTCGTCGTCCATGCTGGCCCCCTGGCTGGTTGCAGGTTGGCAGGTTGACAGGTTCTTGCAGGCCAACACCTGGGTTTGCCGAAGAAACGTGCAACCTGTAACCTGCCAACCTGTAACTCCGTTTAGCCGCTGTACCGGAAGCCGGTTTCGGACATCGTCAGCGCCTCGCCGTCGCGCAGCACACCCGCCTCGGTGATTTCGGCGACGAAGACGGTATGGTCGCCGGCCGGCAGTTCGCCGGTCACACGACATTCGAGCCAGCCGAGCGTGTCGTCGAGAATCGCGCAGCCGTTCGCGCCCAGGTGGTGCGCGACGTCATCGAGTTTGTGCGGATTACGCTTATGGGCGCGGCCGAGTTGCCCGGCGAGTTCGCGCTGGCCCGTGGCGTAGACATTGACGGTGAAGACGCCGGTGCGCCGGATAAT
>DASUBC010000081.1:0-4711 GCA_035763465.1 Thermomicrobiales bacterium | reverse complement strand
CTGGGTGAAGAACTGGGTCTTCAAGTTGTTGACCGTCAGCAACGGCTCCGAGGTTGTCGCGCTGGCCATACCTGCTCCTTGCCGCTACCAGGCGCCTGATCGGCGCCCATCGGATCGCTCCAAGCCCTCCTGCGTGTGCCTAATGTGGACATAAGCGTACCACATTTTGGCGAGCATCGCGTGTGTCGCACCCGCCTGGCGCTATGCAAATCGTCGCATCGCACCGGGCACAGTTATGCTACTGTGTGCGCTTCCATATTCAACTGCATCATTTCGGGTAGGCGCGCGGCACGCCGCACCAGCGCGCCGCACCAGTACTATAGCATAGCGGCCCCGTCCTACGTCAAATTACAATGCTGTACGCACCTGGATGACCATACCAGCGTGCGAATTGCGTGTAGATCGGCCCTATGTTAGTCTGCCATGTTGACGGCAGGTTAATGCCACGCCCGCGCGATCCGCGCCAGTATTGGGGATGCAAGGGGTATCAGGAGTACTGATGAGTAGGAGCGTTCCCGCACACCTGTGCAAGTCAGATCATCCTAGCCGGGCGCGATGAGCGGCACATTAGAGATTTCGACCACGCAGATATTGCTGCGGCTCGGCACGGCCGCGATTCTGGGCGCGCTGGTTGGCCTGGAGCGCGAGCGCCTGGAGCGTGCGGCGGGTTTGCGGACGCACGCGCTGGTCGCGGTCGCCTCGGCGACTGTGATGATTACCTCGGCGTTCGGCTTCTCCGATACCCTCACGCCGGACCGGCTGGTCTCGCTCGATCCCAGCCGGGTCGCGGCCCAAGTGGTCAGCGGCATCGGGTTTCTTGGCGCGGGCGTCATCATCTTTCGCAAGAACGCGGTGCGCGGGCTGACGACGGCGGCGAGCGTCTGGTCGGTGGCGGGTCTTGGCCTGGCGTCCGGCGGCGGTCTGTATGTGCTGGCGATCAGCGCGACCGCGATTATCCTCTTTATCCAGGCGGGTTTGCGGCCACTGGAGCGGCGGCTGTTCGTCCATCACCAGGAACATCAACTCGTGCTGCGCGTGCGGCATGGCGCTGGCGCGCTGGCGGCGGTGGAGTCGGCGCTCACGGCAGTGGATGTCGAAGTGCGTGGGCTACGCCTCCGTCCCGTGCGTGGTGGCGCGGAAGATCGGGTCGAACTTGACCTCGGCACCGTGCGGCGTGTCGCGATGACGACGCTGCTTGACGCGCTCCGCACGACCGACGGTGTGCGGTTGGTCAACTACAGCCGGGGTGCGGCGCGGCTGGTGGCGGCTGATCCGGAGGACGCGGCCGAGGGCCTGGGACCGGAAGACGAAGACCTCGCCGAATATCACGATGCCAAACATCGGGCGTGACGCCTGTTGAAAAGTTAGTGGATGCGGTAGTATTGCGCCGGGCAAGCCCCGGCGCGATTTGCGTTGCGCGCGGAGTGGATGGGGTTCGTGGAAGGCGGAGGTGGACCTTTCCGCGCAGTTGACGCTCATTGTCCGGATCGCGGTCGGGTTTGTCCTGGGCGCGGTACTGGGTGCTGAACGCGAATCGCGGGCGAAGCCGGCCGGGTTACGCACGCATATGCTGGTCGCTGGTGGATCGGCGGCCTTCACCGTCGCGGCCCTCACCCTCTTCAGCAACGATGGCGCGGCACGAGTTGTTGCTCAGATCATTACAGGCATCGGCTTCCTCGGCGCGGGCGCGATCCTTCGCACCGGCGCGCACGCCCGCGAAACGGGCGGCGAGGTGGTTGGGATGACCACCGCCGCTACGGTCTGGGTTGCGGCGGCGTTAGGAATGCTGGCCGGCGGTGGCGTCTATCTGCTGGCTGTGGCCAGCACGCTGCTAGCCCTGCTCGCGCTACGGCTACCCCATAAGTGGCTGCGCCTGCGGGGCGGCGATGCCGATGACGATGACTGAGCGGCGCGGAGGTGTTCGGCTGGCGGGGTCACCGCCTGTGCGGTCTGGGGCAGGCCGGACGACATGGGAAAGGATTGAGGGACACGGATGGTCCTGGCACGGTTTCTACCGCGCGACGAGAAATTCTACGAGTACTTCAATGACGCGGCGCGCAATGCCGCCGAGACAGCCCAACTGCTGGTGGATCTGGTCGAGCACTATGAGGATGTCGGCCCAAAGGTGCAGCGGTTGCGCGACCTCGAACACCGGGGCGACGAGATCACCCATCAGGTCTTCAATGCGCTCAACCGTACGTTCGTCACCCCGCTCGATCGTGAGGACATTCGCGACCTGGCGAGCACGCTGGATGACTTCGTTGACGCCATCGAAGATGTCGCGCGCCGGCTCTGGCTCTATCGCCTACCCGCGCCGACGGAGCCGGCGCGTACCCTGGCGCGCATAATTGGGGAGCAGGCGGCGCTCCTGGCCGAGATGGTGCCGCTGCTGGAGCGCACGAAGGACCGTGACGCGCTGATGCGGCAGACGGTCGCGATCAACCGGCTCGAAAACGAAGCCGACGATGTCTTCTATAACGCGCTGGCCACCCTCTATGATGGCGCGACCGATATTCCAGCCGTGATCGCGGCCATTCGCTGGGGCGAGATTTATCAGGAACTTGAGGATGCCACCGACCGGGCGGAGGACGTGGCGAACGCGGTCGAAGGAATCGTGCTGAAGAATGCCTGAGCCAGCATTCCTGACGCTGATCTTCATCGTCGCCCTCGGCTTTGCCTTCGATTACATCAACGGCTTCCACGACACCGCCAACGCCATCGCCACGTCGGTCGCCACGCGCGTGCTGACGCCGGGGCGGGCCGTGTTGATGGCGGCGATTCTCAACTTCGTCGGCGCGCTCACCGGCACGACCGTGGCCGGCACGGTTGGCAAAGGGATTGTCCGGCCGGAGGATTCGACACAACTGCTGGTGATTGCGGCGCTGCTGGCGGCGATTGCCTGGAACCTGATCACCTGGTACTGGGGCATTCCGTCCAGCTCCAGCCATGCGCTCATCTTTTCAATTGTCGGCGCGGGCGCGGCCGAAGCCGGCTGGCGGGCGATCCAGTTCGGCGGGCTGCGAAAGACCTTCGAGGGCCTGGCCTTCTCGCCGCTGCTTGGCTTCGCCGGCGCCTTTCTCTTGATGGCACTGCTGCTGTGGCTCTTCGCGCGGGCGCGGCCACGGTTGGTGACGGCGCTCTTTGGCCGGCTCCAGGTGCTCTCCGCCGCCTACATGGCCTACAGCCACGGCGGCAACGACGCGCAGAAGACGATGGGCGTGATTACGATGGCACTGGCGAGCTACTATGGCTGGACCGGCAGCCAGTGGCAGGTGCCGTTCTGGGTGGTGGCGGGCGCGGCGACGGCGATGGCGCTGGGCACCGCGATTGGCGGCTGGCGGATTGTGCGGACAATGGGCTTGAAGGTTGTCGAACTACGGCCGATACATGGCTTCGCGGCGGAGACGGCCGCGGCGACGGTGATTGAAGTCTCCAGCCGTCTCGGCATCCCGGTCTCGACGACCCATGTGATCTCCTCGGCCATCCTCGGCGTTGGGGCGACGAAGCGCCTCTCGGCGGTGCGCTGGGGTATCGCCGGGCGCATCGTGCTGGCCTGGGTCGTGACGATTCCTGTCTGCACCCTGTTCGGCTGGGCGGTCTACTCGCTGCTGCACCTCATCACCGGCGCGCGGTAATGTCGCCTCACGCCCAGTTGCCTGCGTACTGGACCCCCGCCTATTATTTTCTACTGGTGATTGCTGATGACCGGCGACTGACGACTTTTTCGAGGTATTGTGTTGAACGGGCGCATTAATGAACCAGTCACCGTCATGGGCGGGGGGACCGGCACCTACACGGTTATTCGCGGCCTGCGTCGCATAATCGGCGAGAATCTGCTCACCTCGATTCATACCACCGCCGATAGTGGCGGCAGTTCGCGCAAACTGATGGACGAATACGGCCTGCCGCTGCCGATGGGCGACCTGCGGCAGGGCCTGGTCGCGCAATCGCGCAGCCGCCGCCTCTGGCGCGACCTCTTCGCCTATCGTTTCGCGCCGAGCGAAGGCACGGCCGGGGTCGGCGGCCACAGTCTCGGCAACCTGATCCTGCGGGCGCTGGAAGACCTCAACGCGGGTGACCTGCTGGAGGCGCTGACCGACGCCGAACAGATTCTCAATACCGTCGGGCATGTGCTGCCGGTGTCGCTGGAGCAGACGACGCTCTGCGCCGAACTGGCCGACGGTACGGTGCTGCGCGGCGAAGACCGCATTGATCAGCCGGGGCCAGAGCCCCGCCCCTCCATCCGGCGCGTCTATCTCGAACCGCAGCCCGAAGTGCTGATCCGGGCGCGTAAGGCGCTGGAACGCTCGGCGCACATCGTCATCGGGCCGGGCGACCTCTATACCAGTATTCTGCCAACGCTGCTGGTGGACGGTGTATGCGACGCCATCGCTGAATCGGACGCGGAGGTTATCTTCATTGTCAACCTGATGACCAAGCGCGGCGAGACCGATGGCTATCGCGCGTCCGACTTTGTCGAAGTCTTCACGCGCTACCTCGGGCGCAGCCCCGACATCGCGCTCGTTCACACTGAAGGACATCGGCCAGAGCGACTGGCGCAATACGCCGACTCCGGCGCGACGCCGGTTGAGCCTGACGTGGACCGCGTGCGCCCGCTGGTCGGACGCGTGCTGACCGGCGATTTCGTCAGCGAGCAGCACTTCATCCGGCACGACGCCGACAAACTGCTGGAGGCGCTCTGGCCGGAGTA
>DASUBC010000080.1:0-2768 GCA_035763465.1 Thermomicrobiales bacterium | reverse complement strand
ACCACAGGCCATCGCCTCCAGCGGCGTCAGGCCGAATGGCTCGTACCAGGGTGTCGTCACCGCGACGTCGCCCGCGCCGTAGTAGTAACAGAGGTCGTCGGGCTGGCGCTGGCCGGTGCAGGTCACGCGGTCCGCGATGCCAAGCGCCGCCGCCAGCGCCTGTACTTCACCGATCTCCGGCGTGGCGCGCGGATCGGGGTCGGCGCTCTCGCCGCCGACGACTAGCAGCCGCACGGGCATTGGCGTGCGCCCGGCCAGGAGGGCGACCGCGCGCACGACATTCCGCACGTCCTTGCGCGGCAGCATCCGCCCGACGTAGACGACGACGAATTCATCCTCGCCTGGCGCGAGGCCGCTGCGTCGCCGCGCTATCTCGCGCGGCACCGGCCGGAAACGACGCAGGTTGACGCCGCCGGGGATGATGGTGAGTCGTTCGGATGCCGCGCCGTAGTCCGCGAGCAATTCCTGGCGCTCGTGCGGGCACTGCGCGATGATCCGGTCCATCTCGCGGACGATGCGCCGCTCCGTCGCGATCCGGTCGGCGGGGCTGGTGTCGGCCGCGCCCTGATAGCGCTGCTTGGTCGTGCCGAGCGCGTGGAAGATCTGGACCGCCGGGATATGGAGGGCGCGGCGCAGCTCCGCCGCTACCCAGCCCGACATCCAGAAGTGCCCGTGCAGCAGGTCGTAGCGCCGTCGCTCGCGCCAGATGAAGCGCAGCATGGCATCGCGGAAGGCCGGCATATACCGCCAGAGGTCATCTTTTGGCAGGAACGCCGCCGGCCCGGCCAGCAAATGCACGACGCGTACACCGGGCGCCCAGGTCACGACTTCCGGCTGGTCGGCGGTATCGCGGCGGGTGAAGATGTCCACCGCGCAGCCGAGGTCCGCGACATGACGGCTCAGTTCGTCCACGTAGACATTCTGGCCGCCCGCGTCCGCGCCGCCGAGCAGGGCCAGCGGGCTGGCGTGCTCGCTGATGAAGGCGATCCGTCGCTGGCAGTCCATGCGCCGTCCTTTCAACTCGTGACCCGCGCGAACGCGGCGTTCCAGTCGCGCCGGAACCGGTCGAGACCGAAGCGTTCATGCGCCAGTTCGCGCGCGTTCGCCCCGATGCGCCGCGCCTCCGCCGGACAGCGCAGCAGGAACCGCATCCGTTCGATGAGTTCGTCGAGGTCGCAGGAGACGAAGCCGGTGCGGCCGTTCTCGATCACTAGCGGCAGTTCGGTCGTCGCCAGCGCCACGACCGGCATCCCGATCGTCAGCGCCTCGATCACCGCGAGCGGCAGGCTGGTGTAGCGCATCGGGCTGAAGAGGAAGCGGCGCTCGGCGACGAGCCGGTGTAGGTCACGGTAGGCGAATTCGCCCAGCCCTCCGAACTCCTCGGTCCGCATTCCGGCCGCGTCGAGCGGCACCTGATCGCGCGCTTGCAGAAAGAGGTCGAAGCCGGCGATGCGCTGGCGGCGCGGCAGATCGTTGATGACGGTGATCCCCCGCTCGATATAGCCCTGGTAGGTGATCGTGGGGTCCAGAGCGACGCTGTGCTCGATGACCACCGTCGGCGTGCGCCCGTTGTCCCACATCAGCCGGTTGTAGTGCGTGACGTGGACCAGCAGCACGTTAGGGTCGTCAATGAAGTGGCGAGAATCGGTCGGGTGGGGGCGCGGCGTGTTGTGCTCGATGTAAATCTTCGGCAGCCGCTGCTGCGCCAGACTGAGAATCTCCGCCGCGTCGTCGTTCCAGTTCTCCGGCGACTGGTAGACCACCAGATCGAGCGGTAGGTCACGCACCTGCTCGGCCGGTACCTCGTGGACGTACTCCGCCACGTCGAACGACCATCCTCGCCCGGCGTAGCCATGCGGAAAGCCGGGCTTCACCGGCAGATACCAGTCGTGGTCCACCTGGAGCAGCGAATTGAGATAGGCCCCATGCTGGTGCCAGGCAAGGATTTTTAAGCGTTTCATCGTCGGCCCTCACCCCCTGCCCCCCTCTCCCGCCCTGCGGGCGAGGGGGAACTCGCTATGAGCGCAGCGGCCGTTCCCCCTCGCCCGCGCACGGGCGAGGGGGACAGGGGGTGAGGGCCGATCACCCGCGCGCACGCCTCGACTACCGGCGCGACCGGCAGTTCGCGCAGGGCCGTCGCGGCGTCCACGTTCGGCGCGGCCAGCTGTCGGGCATCTACGACCTGGTGCCGCGCGCGGTCGAGCGGCAGCCATTCGTCGGGCTGGCCCGGCCCGATCAGGCGGACGCTCGGCGTCTCGGTCGCCACGGCAAGGTGGGCGACGCCGGTGTCGTTGGCGATAAGCAGGTCGAGGCTAGCGACCAGCGCGGTGAGCGAACCGATGCCGGTCGCGCCGGCCAGGTCGAGCGCGGGAGCGTGCATCAGGCGGCGCACGGCGGCGGTCGTCGCACGCTCGCTCGCCACGCCGGTCAGGACGATTTGCGCGCCGTAGCGCGCCGCGAGCGTGTCGGCCAGCGCCGCGAAACACTCGGGCGGCCAGCGCCGCGCCGGGTCTTTCGCGCCGGGATGCAGCCCCACCAGCGGCCCGCCGGCAAGCGCAAGTGGCGCCAGTAGCGCCCGCGCCGCCGCATCATCGCCCTCCGTCGGCGTCGGCGCCGCCAGGCGTGTGTCGCTGGCGTCGGCGCCGAGCAGGGCGAACAGGCGCAGCCAGCGCAACACCTCGTGTTCGGCCCGGTCGTAGACCAGGCTCGCGGTCAGCCGGTCGTCGCACTCGTCGCGGCGGAAGCCCAGCGTGGCGCGCGCCCCGAGC
>DASUBC010000079.1:0-4203 GCA_035763465.1 Thermomicrobiales bacterium | reverse complement strand
GCAGCATCGCGACCTGGTGGTCGCGGCGGCAGCGGCGGGCAAGCATGTCCTCTGTGAGAAGCCGCTGGCAACGACTCGGCCAGACGCGCTGGCGATGATTGACGCCTGCCGCCAGGCGGGTGTGGCGCTGCAAACCGCCTTCCCGGTGCGCTTCTGCGCGCCCGCGATCGCGCTGCGCGACGCCGTGCGGGCGGGTGTCGTCGGCACGCCGCTGGCGGTGCTGGCGACGAATCAGGGCCAGTATCCGGGCGGCTGGTTTGGCGACCCGGCGCTGGCCGGTGGTGGCGCGGTGATGGACCACACGGTCCACGTCGCCGACCTGCTGCGCTGGATCTTCGAGCGCGAAGTGACCTCCGTCTACGCCGAGATTGGCACGCGCCTGCACCCCGACCTGCCGACCGACGACGTCGGCCTGCTCTTGCTCGAACTGGAGGGCGGGCTGTCGGCCAGTCTCGATTGCAGCTGGTCGCGGCCCAAGACCTGGCCGACCTGGGGCGGGCTGACGATTGATGTCATCGGCGAGGGCGGTGTGCTGGCGATGGACGCCTTCAGCCAGAGCTTGCAAGTCTTCGACGACCGCGCCGGGCGCTACCGCCTCGATCCGTGGTCGGCGGGCGCCGATTTGCCGATGGTGCGCGGCTTCTTCGATGCCGTTCGCGCGGGCAGGACGCCACCCGTCACTGGCGAAGATGGTCTGCACGCACTGGAAGTCGTGCTCTGCGCGTATGAATCGTACCGCCGGCACGCGCCGGTGGCGAACGATTGGTCGAAGGCCTGAAGGTCGAAGGTCGAAAGTCTCTGCGGTCAACGCTATGGTTTGTCTACGAACGCCGGTTGGTGGCAAGGCACTGCCTTATCGCGAGCGACCTTCGACCAAGAGTGACCTTCGACCCAACATAAGGAGGCTTATTCGTGGCCGATAGCCTATCTCTTGCCGGTTGGAGCCTGGTGCGGCGCTTTCGCGCAGCGGAGAATCCGCTGGCGCTGCTCGACTTCCCGCGCGTCGCGCGCGAGGAGTTTGGCTTCGACGCGGTTGAATTGAACTCGCCGTTCTTCACATCGCTCGATGGCGATTATCTCGACGAGTTGAGCGACCACGCCGCACAGGTCAAGGTGCGGCTGCTGGGCATCGCGGTAGACGGCATGGGCGATCTGGCGTCGCTTGATGCGGTGGCGCGCGAGGAGGCGGTGCAACGACATATCCCCTGGCTCGAAGCGGGCGCACGCCTCGATTGTGAGTTCGTGCGGGTCAACCTCGGCGGTCATAACACCACCGATCCGGAGGCTGCCGTGCGGGCCGGCATCGCGTCGTTCGGCGCGCTGGCGCAGGCGGCCGGCGAGCGAGGTGTGACGCTGGTCATCGAAAACCACTGGGGCCTCTCGGCTGATCCGGCGAACATGGTGCGGATCATCACTACGGTCAATGACGGGCGTTTCGGCGCGCTGCTCGACTTCGGCAACTTCCCCGATGATATTCGCTACGACGCGCTGGCGCGCATCGCGCCCTACGCGCGCACCGTCCACGCCAAGTTCAAAGACTTCGACGCCAACGGCGCGCCGCTGGAGATTGACGTCGCGCGCTGCGTGACCATCGTGCGCGGCGCCGGCTACGTCGGCAACTGGGGCATCGAATACGAAGGCAAGGGCGACGACCACGATGGCGTCGTCCGCAGCAAGCAAGTCCTGTCACACTTGCTCGGCCTGCACTGAGGGGACGGGTTTGGAACGCAGAGGCCGCAGAGAGGAAACGAGAAGGGAGCGCGGGAGGGGGAGTATGGAACCGGTTCGACTGGGGATTGTTGGTTGTGGGGTGATCGGCACGCGCCATCTGCAAACTGCGACGGATGTGCCCGAGACGGAGGTCGTCGCGATCGCGGACGTGCGCGAGGATGTCGCGCACGCGGCGGCGGCGCGCTTCGGCGTGTCGCGCGTCTACAACGACGCCGAGGCGCTCTTCGCCGACCCGGCGGTCGAAGGCGTGATACTGGCGCTGCCGGCGTTCGCGCGCACCGATCTGGCGCTGCGCGCGTTCGCGCATGGCAAGCATGTGCTGACCGAGAAGCCGGTGGCGCGCAATGCGGGCGAAGTGCAACAAATGATTGCCGCGCGTGGCGAGCTCGTCGCCGGCTGCTGCTCGGCACGCTATCGCTTTCTGGCGTCGTCTGAAGCGGTCGCCTCCTTCCTCGCCAGCGGCGCGCTCGGCGAGATTCGTACCGTGCGCTGCCGCGCCATCAAGAGCATCGGCGTGCCGCCGCAGGCGCCGCCGCCGAACTGGCGGTTGAGCAAGGAGCTGAACGGCGGCGGCATCCTGGTTAACTGGGGTTCGTATGACCTCGACTACCTCTTTGGTGTAACCGGCTGGTCACTCGTGCCGGAGACCGTGCTGGCACAGACCTGGACGATCGCGCCGGAGTTCGCCTCGTACGTTACGCCAAACTCCGACGCGGAGACACATGTCGCGGCGCTCATCCAGTGCGCGGGCGGCGTGACCTTCACCTACGAGCGCGGCGAATACATGGCCGCCGCCCAGGACGAAGCCTGGGAAATCACCGGCACGCGCGGCACGCTGCATCTCCCGATGGTGCCGAGCAAGGGCAAAGCGATCGTGCATGATGAAGCGACGAGTACCGGCGTCGTCTCGCACACGATCTGGTCGGGCGCGGAAGATTTCGGGATGACGCACACTGGCCTCGAACCTGATTTCGCGCGGGCCATCCGCGAGCACCGGCAGCCGCGCACCAGCCTGGAGCAAGCCCTGCTTGTCCAGCGCGTCACCGACGCCATCTATGCCTCGGCGGCGCAGGGGCGGGCGGTGTCCGTCGAGTAGCGAGTGGGAGGTAGGGAGTAGAGAGTTCGTCTCCATCAGCACCATGCTGGTCTGCGGGCATTTTGCCTATAGTGAGTGGCTCTCTACGCCCTACCCTCGACTCGCTACTTCGTTCTACCGGCGCACATCGGGCAGCGCACCCTCGGCCGCGACTTCGTCCCAGCGAGGGAAGACGTCGGCGTCACCGGGGGCGGTGGTGGCGATCGCGCCGCAGCGGTTGGCGAGACCGAGCGAGGTGGCGAGGTCGAAGCCGCGTAACTGGCCGGCAAGGAAACCGGCTGCGAAGGCGTCTCCCGCTCCGACCGGATCCACGATACGCGGCAGCGGCACCGCCGGCACGGCGACTCGTTCGTCCTCCGTCACCGCCAGCGCGCCCTCCGCGCCGAGTTTGACGATGACCAGTGAGGGGCCGAGCGCCAGGATGGCCCGCGCGGCGCGTTCCGGGTCAGTTTCGCCGGTCAGCAGTTCGGCTTCGTCCAGGCCCGGCAGCACGACGTCGCAGTGGGACGCCAGGTCGCGCAATGTCGCCCGCGCTTCTTCCAGCGTCCAGAGTTTGCGGCGCAGATTGGGATCGAGCAGCACCGGCACACCTGCCGCCTGGGCAATCTCGGCCGCCTGAAAGACCGTGTCGCGACAGGAAGCTGAAAGCGCGGGCGTGATGCCGGTCAGGTGCAGGTAGCGCGCCCCGCCGATATAGGCCGGGTCAAGGTCGTTGGGGGACAGGTTACTCGCCGCCGAGCCGCGCCGGTAGTAAAGCACTTCGATCGGCCCGAGTTCTCGCCGCTCGCGGAAGAAGACGGCGGTCGGCGCGGTGTCGTCCACGATGACGCGTGAGACGTCCACGCCCTCGCCGCGCAGCCGAAAGAGAACCGCCCGGCCGAAGTCTTCGTCGCCGACCCGGCCGATCCAGCCCGCAGTGTGGCCCAGGCGGCAGAGACCGATCGCGACGTTCGTCTCCGCGCCGGCGATCAGGCGGCGAAATGTCGTCGCCTCGCGCAATGGCCCGACGCTCTCCGCCTGAAAGAGCACCATTGTTTCGCCGAGCGTCACGACCTCCGGACTCACGACTGCCCCCGCGCACTGGCGGCGGCTGCCGCGAAGCCGGCGGCGCGCTCGCGCAATTCGTCGTAACGCTCCTCAGCGACGATCTTCGCGTCCACCAGCGCGGAGCCAATGCCCAGGCCCCAGGCGCCGGCGGCGATGAAGTCGCTCGCGTTGCCCAGCGTGACGCCGCCGGTCGGCAGCAGCGGAATCTCGCGCAGCGGGCCGCGCAGATCCTTGATGTACCCCGGCCCTACCGGGCCAGCCGGGAAGAGTTTCACCAAAGCCGCGCCAGCGCGCCAGGCCGTCAATACTTCGGTTGCGGTAAACGCGCC
>DASUBC010000078.1:0-4090 GCA_035763465.1 Thermomicrobiales bacterium | reverse complement strand
GTGGTGCAACAACCTGGCGTAACGGAGTGGGACGACACGGTTGTTTCGCGATCTGCTCGTTGTGACCCAGGTTCGTAGTGGGGGCTACCGAACCGAAGTCCGATTGGCGAAGAGTTAGGAGGCAGACGAACATGGGCATCCCGTATACCCAGCGACGCTTACCGCGCCGGACCTTCCTCTACCTCTCCACGTCGGCGCTGGTCAGCCTGGTGGCTACCGCCTGCGGCGGCAGCGCCGCGACGCCGACCGCGCAGACCACAACCAGTAGCAGCGCGTCGTCCTCCTCAGCCGCGTCCACCAGCGCGGCGGCGACCACCTCGGCCAGCAGCACCTCATCGGCGGCGGCAGCGACGACGAGTGCGGCCACATCGAGCGCCGCGTCCGGGAGCGCGACCACGTCGCGCGCGGGCAGTGCTACCGCCTCGTCATCATCGTCGTCATCATCGGCCTCCTCCTCCTCCTCGGCGGCAGCAGTGCCGACCAAGTTCCAGGAAGCGCCCGCCCTGGCCGATCAGGTCAAAGCCGGCAAACTGCCGCCAGTCGAGCAGCGCCTGCCGAAAGAACCAATGGTCATCCAGCCGCTCGAGTCGGTCGGTGTCTACGGCGGGAAGTGGCGCAGCGGCTATCTCGGCGCGGCGGACTCCGCCTGGTTCGGGCGCACGATCGGCTACGAGTCACTGGTGCGCTGGGACGTCGAGTGGAAGAACCTCGTCCCGGACATCGCCAAGAGCTACGAAGTCTCACCCGACGGCAAGGAGTTCACCTGGCATCTCCGCGAGGGGATGAAGTGGTCGGACGGCCAGCCCTTCGGTTCTGACGACTTTGTCTTCTGGTTCGAGGATGTGCTCGCGAATGACGAGCTGACGCCGGCCAAGCCGGCCATTTTCACCACGTCAGGCAAACTGGGTAAGGTGGTGAAGATTGACGACGCGAACTTCAAGATGGTCTTCGAGCAGCCTAACGGCCTGCTGCTCAAGCGCCTGGCGATGCTCGGCAACGGCACCTTCATCAAGCCGGCGCACTACGCCAAGCAGTTCCACACCAAGTACAACAAAGAGGCCGTGGACAAGATGGTGGCCGACCAGCGCCTCGCCAACTGGGTCGCGCTCTTTGGTGCGAAGGTGAGCTCGGTCCAGAATGTCGGCGACGCGCGCTGGTTCAATCCCGAAATGCCCACCCTCTTCCCCTGGATGCTCACGACCGGCATCGGCCAGACCAACCAGGTGACCGCCGTCCGCAACCCCTACTACTGGAAGGTGGACCCGCAGGGCAACCAGCTGCCGTATCTGGACGAACTGGACTACCCCCAGATCGAAAACGGCGATGTGCTGCTCCTGAAGGCGCTCAATGGCGAAGTGGAGATGGAGGACCGCCACTTCACCAACGCCAAGAACAAGCCGGTCCTCACCGACAATCAGCAGAAGGGCAACTACCACTTCTTCACTGAGACGCCGGACAGCATGAACACCTTCACCGTGCTGTTCAACTTCAACCACAAAGACCCGGTGCTGCGCGATATTATCCGTAACAAAGACTTTCGGGTGGCGCTCTCGCACGCTATCAACCGCCAGCAGATCATTGACACGGTCTACGTCAGCCAGGGGACACCGTGGCAGGCCGCCCCGCTCAAGGCATCACCCTACTACCATGAGCAACTCGCGACGCAGTATCTAGAGTACGACGCCGCCAAGGCGAACCAGATGCTCGACGCGATCGGGCTGAAGAAAGGATCCGATGGCATCCGGCTGCGCCCCGATGGTAAGAAACTCTCCATGATCTGGGAAGTTGTCTCGACCAGCCAGGATTGGATTGACGTGCTCAACGTGCTGAAGCCGCAGTGGGCCGCGGTCGGCGTGGATATTCAGATCAAGTCAGAGGACCGGGCGCTGCGCCAGACCCGCCTGACGGCGCTGGACCACGATGTCACCAACTGGGGCGGTGACGGCGGCATTGACGCGATCCTTGGCCCCTACTGGTATATGGCCTATGCGTCCTTCAACTGCTTCGCGTCCGCCTGGGCGCTCTGGTGGGAGACCAAAGGCAAGCAGGGTGAGGAACCGACAGCGCCCGCCAAGAAGCAACAGGATCTCTATGACCAGATCGTGATCACCGCCGACCCCAATAAGCAGAAAGACCTCATGAAACAGCTCCTCGATATTGCGGCGGACCAGTTCTGGATCATGGGCATCAGCACGCCGGCCGAAGGCTATGGCATGGCCAAGAACAACTTTCACAACGTACCGAAGCAGATGTACTCCTCCGGCCAGGAGTTCGTAAATCCGGGCGCCAGTATGCCGGAGCAGTACTATCTCAAGTAAGCCTGGGTCCACGCGCCACTCGTCGTTTGCCCTGCCGGTGCCCCTATAGCGCCGGCAGGGCGTCTGTTGTCATAGAATGGCGGCGCCGTGAATGATCTGGATCACGGAGACGACCACAGCAGTGCGACAAGGAGTATCATGACGACGCAGGAGGCATATCCCTGGCAACTGGGAGCGATGACGCTGCCCTATATTCGCTGGCCCTTTGAACGCGCGCTGGAAGGCATCGCCCGCGCGGGCTTCCGCTACGTGGGCCTGCGCCACGAGCTGGCGTTGCCGGAGACACCGGCCGCTGCTGACTACCGGGCGCTGCGGCAGCAGATCGCGGACGCCGGCCTGACCCCGGCGCTGATGTTCGCGCGGTCGCGCACGCCGGACCTGGCGGTATCGCTGCGCCAGGACGTAGACACCATCGCCAGCCTGGGAGTGCCCGTGCTGCTGGTCATTCCGCCCTCCCCAGGGCCGAAGTTCGCATCGCAGCGGCTGGGCGAGATGGCCTGGTTCACCCAGGTCGAGCGCTGGTTCGACCAGATCGTGCCGGCGGTGCGCCGCGCCGAGCGGCATGGCGTGACGCTGGTACTGAAGCCGCACGGCGGCATCGCCGGCACCGGCGAGGACCTCGCGGCGCTTGTCGAGCGCATCGGCTCACCCGCCGTGCGCGTCTGCTACGACCCGGGCAATGTCGTCTACTACGAAGGTGTGCGCCCCGAAGGCGACCTGCCCGCCGTCGCGGACCTCGTGCGCGCGGTCTGCATCAAAGATCATCGCGGCGCGCAAGCGGTGGTTGATTTCCCAACGCCCGGCGACGGCGACATTGACCACCACGCGATCTTTCGCACGCTCCACGCGGCCGGCTTCACCGGCCCCTGCCTGATCGAGCGCATTGACGGCCTGGAGACCCCGGAGGACGCCGACCGGGAACTGGCGCGTGGACGTGAGTACCTGGAGCGAGTGAGTGCCGACGTACTGCGCGAATCCGTGTGAGACGGCCCCCCAGCATTGGGGGGCTGGGGGGCCGCTTCCCTGTCACCTCCCGTCAGCCAGCGGTGTTGGTAGTAGTATAGAAACGGCGGCGGACGCAGTGGTTCGCCGCCGGCACCGGATGGCGCGCGGGTGCGACGCGCGGGTAACGAGCACATGGGTCGAGATACCGCGCCAGCGGAGGATTGCGCGCCCGCGACAGTCAGCCGCGCGGCGTTATGGCGGCTGCTGGGCCTGGCGCGACCGTACCGAACGGCGTTAATCGCGGGCGGCGTGTGCCTGGCAGTATCCAGTCTGCTGGGGCTGGTGTTGCCCTGGCTGGTGCGCAGCCTGATTGACGGCGTCGTCATCGCGCGCGACGGCGACCTGCTGCGCCAGGTATTGTTCGCGCTGATCGGCGTCTTCGCGCTCCAGGCCGCCTTCAACGTGGGCCAGAACTATCTACTCGCCTTCGCCGGCGAACGGCTGGTCGCCGACCTGCGCCGCCGGCTCTACGGCCACTTGCAAAGCCTTTCCGCTGGCTTCTTCGATGGCCGGCGCGTGGGCGAACTGATGTCGCGCCTCACGAATGACGTCGCGGCGATCCAGGAGAGCATCACCAGTAACCTGCTGAACTTCTTCCACCAGCTCATCTTTCTTGTGGGCGCAGTTGCCCTGGTGATCATCACCGACTGGCGGCTGGCGGGCATCGTCCTCGCCGTGGTGCCGCCGATCGTGCTGGTCGGCGCCTTCTTTGGCCGGCGGTTGCAGGCGCTGTCGCGCGAGACGCAGACCGAACTGGGCCTGGCGAC
>DASUBC010000077.1:0-21818 GCA_035763465.1 Thermomicrobiales bacterium | reverse complement strand
TACATCGTCCGCCGGCTGGAGGGGCATCCGGTCGTAGCCGGCGACCGCGTGCGCGTCAGCCTGTTCGGTCCCCGCCCGCAAGATTTCCTGGTGCAGGAGACGGAGCCGGCTGGTCCAGTGCTGATTGACGAGCAGACGACGGTGCGGCTGGTGGGCCACCGCGCGCCCGGCGGTCAACCGGCGATCACCTACGAGGATATCGGCGGGCTGGCGCCCGAAATCCGCCGAATCCGCGAGATGATCGAGCTGCCGTTGCGCTACCCGGTCCTCTTCGAGCGGCTGGGGATCGAGCCGCCGAAAGGGGTGCTGCTGCACGGTCCACCCGGCACCGGCAAGACGCTGATCGCCCGCGCTGTCGCCTACGAAACGGCGGCGCGCTTCTTCCATATCAATGGTCCGGAGATCATCAACAAATTTTACGGGCAGAGCGAGGCGAACCTGCGCTCGGTCTTCGAGGAGGCGAGCCAGCACACGCCGAGCATCATCTTCATTGACGAGCTCGACGCCATCGCGCCGAAGCGCGTGGACGTGACTGGCGAAGTGGAGAAGCGAGTCGTCGCGCAACTGCTCGGCCTGCTGGACGGGTTGCAGGCGCGCGGCCAGGTCATCGTCATCGGCGCGACGAATATCCCCGACGCGCTCGACCCCGCGCTACGCCGGCCCGGCCGCTTCGACCGCGAACTGACGATCGCCGTGCCCGACCGCGCCGGGCGGTTAGAAATATTGCAAATTCACACGCGCGGGATGCCGCTCGCCACCGACGTGGATCGCGACCGCCTGGCATCGCTGACGCACGGCTTCGTCGGCGCGGACCTCGCCGCGCTCTGCCGCGAGGCCGCGATGTCGGCGCTGCGCCGCCTGCTGCCCGCGATTGACTTTGGCCTAACGACGATTCCGTTCGCGCAGCTCGCCGAACTGGAGGTGCGCCAGAGCGACTTCCACAACGCCCTGCGCGAGGTGTCGCCCTCGGCATTGCGCGAAGTCTTCACTGAGACGCCCGACGTGCGCTGGGACGACATCGGCGGGCTGGACGACGCGAAGGCCGCGCTGATCGAAGCGGTCGAATGGCCGCTGCGCTATGGCGCGCTCTTCGACCGCCTGGGCGCGGCCCCGCCGCACGGCATCCTGCTCTCCGGCGCGCCCGGCACCGGCAAGACGCTGCTGGCGAAGGCGGTGGCGCGCGAGAGCGAAGCGAACTTCATCGCCATCAAGGGGCCGGAACTCTTGTCCAAGTGGGTCGGCGAATCAGAGCGCGGCGTGCGCGAAATCTTCCGCAAGGCCCGCGCCGCCGCCCCCTGCGTGATCTTCTTTGATGAACTCGACGCGCTCGCCCCGGCGCGCGGCAGCGACTTTGCCTCCGAGGTCAGCGAGCGCCTTGTCGGGCAACTGCTCACTGAACTGGATGGGCTGGAAGAACTGCACGGCGTCGTCGTGCTGGGCGCCTCCAATCGCGCCGACCTGCTCGACCCGGCGCTGCTGCGTCCAGGCCGCTTCGACCTGACGATCGAACTGCCGCTGCCGGATTTCGCCAGTCGCGAGGCCATCGTCGCCGTCCATCTGCGCGACCGCCCACTCGATAACGACGTTGATTACCGCATCCTGGCGCGCGAAACCGAAGGGCGCAGCGGCGCGGACCTCGCCGGACTGTGCCGCCAGGCCGCCATGCTTGCCATTCGCGCGGCGATCGCCGCCGGCCGCCTGAGCGACGACGACGACCTCCGCATCGGCCTGCAACACTTCACCGAAGCCGCCGACCAGCTCGGCTACGAGTCCTTCGACACCCGCCCTTATGTCGCCGCTGGACCCGCGCACGAGCGCGGCGCCCGGCGCGGCTGGTGGACGTGAGGGCGCGTCGTGAGAGAGCCCTGGTCAGCATGGTGGCTAACCGCTGTGTCCGCTAGCCCGCAGCGGTGCTGCCGACCACGCTACTGCCTGGCATGTGGGCGGGGCATGATTCGTGGCCGACCAGACCACCACCCTGCGGCGCGGCGTCCGGCGCAGGCCAGTCGAAGACGTTGAAGACCTGTGGGGCGAGCGCGGTGGGCGGTGGCAAGTAGCGGTCGGCGCGCACCATCGCCTCAATGTAGTCGTAGATCGCCAGCACCTGCTCGTCGCCGGTGATCGAGTGGAACCAGATCTCGTGCCCGGCGAAGAGGAGCAGGGCCACGTTCGAGAGCGCGCACGGGCCGAGGCAGCCGCCCATCGAGAGGTGGACCCGGTGCCGGATGCGCCGCCGTACCCACTCGGTATGGTAGAGCTCGGCCGGCACCGGCGCGTGGCCGCGCTCAGTGTGTCCACAGCAGCAGCCCGTCGCACAGACGAAAAGCTGGCCGGGGCGGCGGAAGACGTTGATCGGCTCCCCGTCGGCGCGCCAGACGATATTCCGTAGCGCGGAGGTGTGGGGCGAGCGCGTCAGGCTGGCGATGGCGTCGGAGGTCGTCTCGTAGTGCTCGTGCGCGTCGTAGAGGCCCGTGGCGAACTCGGCGGTGCGCGCGTCGAGTTCGGCGGCGGTAAGCACGCCGGTGTCGAGCAGGAGGCGCTCGAACGAAGCCAGCCAGCGCTCATAGTAGTCCGAGTCGTCCCCGAACTCCTCGGCGGCGGCGATTTCGGCGGCGAGGCGGTCGCGGAAGGCGTCCCAGGCATAGCACTGGTTGTCGCTGAGCGCGACGGCCATGCCGAAGACGCGCCCCTCCCACGGCGCGGCAAAGACCAGCTCGCCGTTCTTGCGCGGCACCGCCAGGTCGTCGCCCAGGTCTTCGATGCGCTGGTCGCTCACCGCTGTTCCCTCCGCCCGCTAGTCTGCCGCTGCGCCAGGACGATCCGGCGCGGCCACTTTGGCGACGCCGATCATGGCATCGCGCGTGACCAGCGCCGCCAGCTCCTCTTCGGTCAGATCCTCGGTGCCCGCCGGGCGCTCGGGGAGAACCATGTAGCGCATCTCCGCGCTGCTGTCCCAGACGTGGATGGTGACCGACTCATCGAGCTCTAGCCCAAACTCCCGCAGCACCGCGCGCGGCTCGCTGACGGCGCGTGAGCGGTAGGCGAAGCTCTTGTACCAGGTGGGCGGTAGCCCGAGTACCACCCAGGGATAGCAGGAGCAAAGCGTGCAGACCACCAGGTGATGATCAGTCGGCGTGTTCTCCAGAACGACGAGGTAATTGCTGCTGGGCAGGCCGACTTCCGCGATGGCCTCGCCGCTCGCGAGCAAGCGCGCCTTGAACGCGGGATCGACCCAGGCGCGTGCGACGACCTTCGCTCCCTTCAGTGGGCCGATGTCGCGCTCGAACTCGCTGATCTGCTCGTCAACGGCCTCAGCCGTGAGCAGCCCTTTCTCGATGAGGAGCGACTCCAACGCTCTGGTGCGGAGCGCCACGTAGGGTTCCTGCTCTGGATCGTACGTCATCGCGACCCCCTTTCTGACTGCTGGGTGGCGTCGCTATGCCGGGGCGGGATCAAGGTAGCTGTCCCACAGGTCGAGATAAACGACCTGGCCGGGTTCGGCGGAGTCGCCCCAGAGTTCGCGTCCTGTAAAGCGAACGCTATAGAGCATCTGGGGCTGTTTGCCAAGCCCATGCGCGTTGGCGTCGGGGAAGGTCTGCGGCCAGTACGCGCGGTGGATGACGCCACGCTTGCCGCGCACGTAGCGCGGCAGCCGCGTGTGGCCGGCAGGATGGACGTTGCGCGCCACGATCGCCTCGCCCGCCGCGAAGCGCGGCGCGGGCGAGGCTGGCGACGCGGGTGGCGCTGCTGGCGCTGGGACCGGTGCGCTGCCCGCGCGCGGCGGGTTGGCGCCGGGATGCTCGCGGAGAAATGCGACCCGCGCCTCTAACTCGTCGCCGCCGATGAGACCCTGTTCGGCCAGGTTGCGCTCGACCGTCGCCAGCCAACGCTCGTAGTACGATGACCGCAGGTATTCGGCCGGCGGCATGAGTTCGATGCCGTGGCGGAACGCGTCAATGTTGTAGTAGCCCGCGCCACGGACGAGTAGATTGATGGCGGCCACATGGCCTTCCCAGGCGGCGTGGAAGAGCGGCTCGTGCTCCTCGCGCACGACCTGGCCGAAGCCGTGCATCCCCCCAAGGTCGTGGACGCCGTTCATCGCGCACCCCTCAGTCTTGTTGCGCTGTTGCCCACAGTGCGAATCCCAGGATACAGGGCAAAGGGCGCGCGCACAAGCTGGTGTTACCGCGCATGATCCAGCAGGGGCCGCCCTGTGTGCGGAGGGCAGGGCAGTGTTCGCTGGCCTAGCCGCGTGCGAGCTGACGGCACGGCCCACGAGCGCGACGCGGATGGTGGACGTAAGCCGTCGGTCGTCGGTCGTCAGTCGCCAGTGAGGTTGATTGAGCGCGGTGCCTGGCTGCCGACGCCACGCTGACCTTTACCCGCTGGCGACTGACGCTCTGCTATGCGAATCCTACAAGAGCATTGCCGCTACATTGCTATCATCTTGCCAGCATATACCCTGCGAACATATCGCCTAATGACGCATCCGTTGTGAGGCGGCGCAACTGGTCACCGTAACGCTTCGCTGCCTGGCGAGTTGCGGTGGTAGGCACGGCACGCTTTGGTAGCGTGTGCCGAACTTCCACCTCGCGTTTAACCAGTCGAGGAGGAGATCAATATGGGCGCTTCCTTGCCACGTTATCGCCGATGGCAGTATCGCCTAGCGCGCGTGGTCTATGCAGGAATCCTCCTCGTGTTCGGATTGCTCATGCCTGGCCTGGGGCAACGAACCGCTGCTCAGCCTCTGTTACCGCTTAACGTCGCACGCAGTGCGGCCTCGTGTCAGGGCATGGCTCTCGCGGCCACGCTGACCCACCAGGGTGCGGCCGGGAACCTCGTCGGCGCCCTCCGGGTCATGGCCCCACCCGACGAGCAATGCACGCTGGCGGGCCAGCCGCAGATTCAAGTGTGGGATGCCCAGGATAATCTGGTCATCCAGAGCGCACCGCCCGACGCAGGCGGCGTGACTGTTACCCTCTCGGCTGGTGTCGGCGCCGAAGTCGGGTTTCAGTGGCGGAATTGGTGTGGCGCGCAACCTCCAGCCCCCTTCACGGTTGTCCTGATTCTTCCAAATGGTCAGGGGGAAATCCGATCAGTTCCGCGCGGTGGGGGCGCCG
The DNA here is from genome assembly GCA_035763465.1 of Thermomicrobiales bacterium. Lineage (GTDB taxonomy): Bacteria > Chloroflexota > Chloroflexia > Thermomicrobiales > CADCWN01 > DASUBC01. The sequence continues at coordinate 16,698 of DASUBC010000077.1, read as the reverse complement.
AGGGGACACCGCTCGGCGCCGCCCCAAACTGTAGCAACCCCAGCCAACCGTCGGCCCTACGCGCGACTGGTCCGTTCAAGGCTGCGCCGGGGCAGGTTTTCGTTATGCCAGACAATTCGACCCGGTTTGTCGGAGAGCGTTTTCTGGCCTATTGGCGGACCCACGGTGGCTTGGCGCTCAATGGCTATCCGATCAGTGATGAGTTCGACCAGCAACTGGCGGATGGGCAGACCTACCGGGTGCAGTATTTCGAGCGGGTGCGAATGGAGGATCATCCGGAGAACCAGGCGCCGTACGATGTGCTGCTCGGGCAGTTTGGCCGCCAGTTTCACCCCGCCGACCCGGCTGTGCCGCCCATCCCAGGACAGACCTACTTCCAGGCGACCGGGCATCACGTTGCGCCTGATTTCTTCCAGTACTGGCAAGCCAACGGTGGGCTGGCGCAGTTCGGTTACCCTATCAGCGAGGAGATCCAGGAGCAACTGGAAGACGGCCAGACCTACACAGTGCAGTACTTCGAGCGGGCGCGCTTCGAGCGGCATCCTGAAAATCAGCCGCCGTGGAACATCGAGTTGGGGCAGTTCGGTCGTCGGGCGCTGGCCGAGGCTGGACACTGAGTACGACCGCTCTATCCGCAGTACCCAAGCCTTACTACACCGGCGGGCGAAGCGGGCAGTGCGGTAAGGGATGAGAGCGCGATTCAGCGATCGCCATCCATCGGCGGCAGCACATGCTGCAATGCCGTGCCTGCGGGAGCGGGGTCGAGCGCGTCCGCTGTGTGGGCGATGACCCACGTCTCGCAGCCGTCGTCGCGCTCGACTGTCAGAACGAGACGGCCGCCGGTGGCGAGGGCACATTCCTGCCAGGTCACGGTGCGGATGGCTGGTTGCATGGCGAAGGGTTCGTAGACGGTGGCGAAGCAGGCGTGCGCCGCCGTGACGCGCCGCAAGACCAGCGCAACCGTCTCCGAGGTGGGATTGGAGGGGACGCGCGCAGCGATGGCCTGCGCGCCGGCCGGGTCGTGCGCCCAGCCCCGTGTGCCGGCCATACCGGTCCACCAGGTCGCCTGCCACGCTGGGCCGGACAGCAGGTGAGTGTCGCGCAACTGGCCGTAGGCTTCGGGGCCGGTCGGCCAGGCGATGGGCGGTAGGGTGTCCGGCGCGGGATCGCGCTGCGCGCCGGTGTGATGCCAGGCGAGGTCAATCAGGCGCGGGTCGGGGCAGTCCACCAGCACGAGGTCGAGGAAGTAGGGCTGCGCCACCGGGCGCCAGAGGAGGCATCGCCGGACGGTGACGCCCGCGTAGGCGGGGGAGTAGCGCACGCGCGGCTCCTTGATCCACGCGCCGCTGGCCGGTGGTGGATCGGGCGGTGTGGCGGGCCAGGTGACGGCGGCGTCGGCGATACCGAATGGGCCGTCGCCCGGCGCGCGAAAGTGCAGCAGGCGGCCTTCGGCCTCGGGTTGCAACTCGCCGTCGAGCAGCACGGTGTTGTGTGCGAGCGTGTGCCGGAACCAGACGCCGTGCAGCGGCACGCTGTAGCCGGGCGAGCCGGGGTCCGGCGCGAGATTTTCGCCGCAGGCGTGCAGGTCGAGGTGGAGTTTGTCGGGATGTGCGTGGCCGCCGCCGTGCCGGCCATATTTCAAGAGCAGCCAGCGTTCGTCTCGCCCGGCCCCCTGCCGCAGCACGGCATAGCCGCTCGGCGCTTGCACTAGCCCCGGTGTCGGCGTGGATGCGGCGGCTTCGCCAGCGAGGTCGGGACCAAAGAGCAGTGCGTCCTCCGACCGGCGCGGGCAGCCCATTGCGCCCAGTCGTGCCAGCGTGGTCGCGAAGGCCGGATTGCCCCAGAGCGCCCAGGCGCGCTCGTAACACGCGCTGTACTGGCCCAGACCCGCCGGTTTAGCGACGTCGAACCAGCCGTCGTTGAGTGCCGGCAGGCTCAGGTCGCCGCGCGCCAGTAGCAGCGGCGTGGTCAGCATCGCCTGAAGTTGTGGGGCGGCGAGTGTTTCCGGCGCGCGCCGCCGTGCCGCGATCAGCAGCGCCAGCAGCGCGTTCAGCGTATAGAAGTGGTATGACGGCGACCCTTCGACCCACCAGCCGTCGTCGAGCACCCCCTCGCGCAATTGGAAGGGCAGGCCGAACTGCTCGTCGAGCGCGGGCGCCAGGAAGCGTGGCTCGTCCAGCGCCGCGCCGAGTGTCGCCAGACCAGCCAGGTGCCAGCACTCGATATTGTGGACTTTGCGCCAGAGTTGCCCCAGCTGATGTTCGCCGATCGGACGCAGCAATTGCCGCTCGATGCGCTCGCGCCGCGCGGGCGTCAGTGTCTCCCGCACTGCGTCGTAGGCCCAGGCGATCGGGATGCTCCAGGTCGCTTCGTCCAGCGATGTGCCCATACAGCGGCCCTGCCCGGCATGGATGCCGTGCGGCGCGTAGTTCAGGTAGCACGCGGCATAGCTATCGAGCCGGTCGCAGACATACGCCGCGTACTCCGGCTGCCCGGTCGCCTGCCAGACCAGCCCCGCCGCCTGCATCCCGCCCATGATCCGCCACTGCGCTGCGACCCGCCAGGCCGCGTCGAAGTCCGGTCCGGTAAAGACGCGGTCATCAACGGGACAGCGGTGCTCGTGCGGGCGGGCGGGGTCGAAGGTCAGTTGCGTCGAGTGGTCCGGACAGAAATAGTGGTGGAACCAGCCCGCGCCTTCGGTGGGAATGGGTAGGTCGTCGGCCAGCGCCGCGTGCGCCCGCGCTTCGAGGTTGGCCCAGGCAGCGGCGAAGGCCGGCTCAGCACGCCGCCGCCGCAGACGCGCGATCTCGTCCTCGGCCAGCAAGTTCATCCGCCACCATCACTCGTTGACGCGCGGGAAGTAAGGGGCGTCGAACGGCTGCCCCGGCGTCAGACCCAGCGGGTCGGTGACGACGTGCTTCTTGCCGTTGTAGGTCGCCGTGGCGTCCATGAAGATAACGACGTGGGCGACGCGTGGCTCGTCGGTCAGGTTTGGCGTCGCGCCATGCACGCACCGCGCGTGGTGAAAGGTGCAGTCGCCCGCGCGCAGGGGGACGGTCACGCGCGGAAACCAGGCGAAGTCGGGGCACGCGCCGAAGACGCCGCCGGCGTCGGTGATGTCGGTCGCGCCGAGTTCCGTGTGCGTATGCGAGCCGGGGAGGAAGGTCATGCAGCCACGCTCGACCGGCACATCTACCAGCGCGATCCAGGCCGACAGCGGATGGGTCGAATTGGCGTGCGGCCAGTAGGGCTGGTCCTGGTGAAATTCGGTCGGGGTGCTTTTGTGCGGCGCTTTGATGAGCACCTGATCGTGCCACAGGCGCAGCGGCACGCCCGCCAGGCGCTCCGCGATGGCCGCGATATTCGGGTGGAAGGTAAGCTGCTTCATCTCGTCATCTTGCGGCCAGACATTCACCAGTTGCGTGAAAACCGTGCCCTGATGATGGCTGTGAATCCGCTCGGCCAGTCCGCTGGCGACCGCGCGGTAATGTTCCGCTTCGTCCCGCGAAATCACGCCTGGCACATGAACGAACCCCTGCCGTCGGTACGCCTCGATTGTCGCGGCGCTCAATGTCTCGGCCGTTGTCCGGCTCTTGTCTGCGATTGCCATGGCCTTCCTCCGTTTGTCGCTGGCGCCTGTCGGGTGAGTAGTTCGATCGTAACGGCTGCCAGCGATCGGTGTTACCCGCAGATGCGTGGATTGGTAGCACGATATTGACTTTTCGCGGCGGCTGTGGTTCGCTACCAGCACTGCTCCCATCGCGCTCATCAGCCCACCCCGAGCAGCCCGATCCCAGCGCCAGGGTATCGGTGCGTGTCGAGCCTACGCCCGGTCACGCGCCGGGTGGTCGTGCCGTGCGAGAGGGGTGAACCGATGCAGAGCAGCGCCAGCGCCCGGCCCCGGCTCTACCGCAAAGACCTCTTTAACACGCCACGGCACTCGATCCGAGTCAGCCGCCACATCCTGGCCGATGGCTTCCTGGCGCACGATCACGATTTTCTGGAAATCGCCTTGATCGGAGGCGGGCGCGGTATCCATCACACTGTGCATGGCCCCCAAACGCTGGCCGCCGGCGACGCCTTCATTATCCGGCCCAACGCCTGGCACGCATTCCAGCAGTGCCGGGAATTGGTCGTCTGCAATATTTGTATCGGGCTTGATCTGCTCGAAGGCGAGTTGCGCTGGGTCCGCAACGATCCCGCGTTGGCCTATTTGCTCTGGAGTGGGCCGGTCACGCACGAGCGGGGCGGCAGTGTCGGGCTGCGGCTCTCCACTGCCGCACAGCGGGTCTGCCAGCAGCATTTCCAGGTGTTACTGCGGTTGCAAGAGGACGCGGCGCCCTCCGCCCGCATCGAGCGGATCGGCACGCTCCTCCTGATCCTGGGCCACCTGGCGCGCGACATGGGACCGGCGCACCGCGCGGCGAGCGCGCGGACGCCGGCGCTGCATCGCGCCGTGCTGGAGGGCATCAGGCTGCTGCAAGCGCACCTCGACCAACCCTGGACGCTGCCGGTCTTGGCGGCGCGGCTCGCGATCGATCCTGCCTATTTGGTGCGGCTCTTCAAGGCTCAGACGGGCCTGCCACCGCTGGCCTATCTGGCCCGCCACCGCGCCGAGCGCGCTGCGATGCTACTGCTCCAGACCGACCGGCCAATCGCCCAGATTGGCGCGGCAGTGGGTTGGGACGACCCGAATTACTTTGCCCGGCGCTTCCGTGCGTACTTCGGGGTAAGCGCCACCACGTACCGGGCGCGCTTCAGCGCGCTCGCGTCGCCGGTCGCCCCGCCCGCGCCACCCGTGCCCAGCCGCGTTCAGACCGTCGCCGACTGAGCACTACCATCTACCGCCTCGCTACCACGTCTGCTGGTAACATTCCTGCGTGGCTATGTCCAGGCAAGCTGCCCGGGCGTGCCGCTCGGCCGATATGGGGTGGAGCGGGAGGAAGATGGAGCCGGCGCGGGACAATATCGAGCGGCAGCCGGTGGGCGAGGCGCCGGCGGAGGCGGTGCTGGCGCCACCAGCAAACGGTGAGGAACGGCGTGGGGGCGGGCTAACGCCAATCACGCTCTTGCTCACGATCATTCTCGCCTATTTCCTCTACACCGTGCAGGCGGTGATCGTGCTGCTGATCGTCGGTATCCTGCTGGCGACCGCGATCAGCAGGCCGGTCGAATATCTGCACCAGCGGCTGAACCTGCCGCGCGGCCTCGGCATCCTGATCATGTACCTCGTGATTCTGGCCGGGCTGACCGGGTTGATCTATCTGCTGGTGCCGCCGGTCGTGGAGGAAGGCGCGACGTTCGCGCAAGAGTTCCCGGTGCTGCTCGACGAGTGGCGGGCACGCCTGGAAACGAGCAGCAATAGCCTGGTCCGTACCACCTCCAGCCGGCTCTTTGGCGCGCTCAACGATGTCGTCGGCTCGGGTTCCGTGCCGGTGTCCACTGGCGCGGCCGTCAATGTGGCGCAGGGCGTTGGTGGCTCGATCGTCAACGCCTTCACGATTTTCCTGATTGCCTTCTACTGGCTGACCGAGAAAGCAATTATCAAGCGCGCGGTCGCGGGCCTCTTCCGCTCCGGTCAGCGGCGGCGCGTCCTGCACATCTGGCAGCAGGTCGAGGTGAAGCTGGGCGCCTGGATTCGTGGCCAGTTGCTGCTGATGGTGATTATCGGCAGCCTGGCGACGATCGCCTATGGCGTGATGGCGCTGCCATTCTGGCTGATTCTCGGCGTGATCGCCGGCCTGACCGAAGCAATTCCCAACGTTGGCCCGGTCCTCGGCGCTGTGCCGGCCGTGCTCGTCGCCCTGACGAAAGGCTGGCAGTGGGCACTGGCGGTGGTTATCTTCGTCACCGTCCTGCAACTGCTGGAGAACGCGGTGCTGGTGCCGCGCATTATGAAGAACGCAGTCGGGTTGACGCCGCTGACGGTGATCCTGGCGATTCTGGCGGGCAGCGAGTTTCGCGGCGTGGCCGGCGCGCTGCTGGCCGTGCCGATCGCGGGCGCCATCTCCGTCGTGCTCGGTGATCTGTTGCGCGAGCGGCCAGAGGCCGAATACGCCACAGCCGGCCGATCCCGGAAGCTGCTGCGGCGCCTGATCGTCCCGCGCCGGCCGCGCGGTGAAGCGGGCGCGGCTGGCGACGACGACGTGGGCCGCTAGCCTTGCCTGTATGCCGGACACACCCCTGCCCGGCGCGGCGTGGCGGCGCCTACGCCCTGTTCGCCTCCGTCAATCTGCCTGACAATCAAGGTGGCTCAGGTCACACCGGGTTAGCCTATCTCCGGGCGCTGCCCTGGCGCGCCCGGGAGGACGATGGTCACACGCGTTCCGTGTTCCAGCCGGCTTGTGAGGCGAATCGTCCCGCCCTGCGCCGTCACCAGCGCTCGTGCGATCGCCAGCCCGAGGCCGCTGCCCTGGTCGGCAGTCTCACGATGATGGTTCGCGCGGTAAAAGCGGTCGAAGATATGCGGCAGATGTTCGGGAGCGATGCCGGCGCCAGTATCGGCGACGACAAGTTCGGCGTGGCGTCCGCTGGCCTGCGCGGTGAGCGCCACCTTTCCGCCACGCGGCGTATGGCGCAACGCGTTGTCGAGCAGGATGAGCAAGACCTGGCGTAGCCGCAGCGGATCGCCCAGCGCCATCCCTTCGCCCCGCGCGCTAACCTGCACGCCCCGTGCCTCAGCCACCCGCGCGACCTGGCGCGCCGCTTCGTGCACGAGAGGATCGAGCGGCACCGCAGTCTGCTCCAGCGGGAGGTAGCCGGCGTCCAGGCGCGAGAGTAGGAGTAAATCATCAACGAGCCGGCCCATGTGGTCACATTCGTCCAGCACCTCGCCCAGGAGTTCGCGCTGCTCGGTCTCACCCGGCAGCGCGCGGCGTAAGGCGACTTCGGCGCTCGCGCGCAGCAGCGTCAGCGGCGCGCGCAGCTCGTGACCGGCATTGGCGACAAACTCTCGCTGTTGGGTCCAGGACCGCTGGAGCGGACGGAGCGAGCGCCCGGCCAGCCACCAGCTGCCGGCGCCCAGCGCGAGCATGCCGGCCCCGCTCAGCACGAACAGGCCCATGAGGACGCGCCGCAAGACGCGATCCTGGTCGCCGAGCGGACGCCCGAGTTGCAGCAATCCCGTGGCGCTGCCTGCCGGCAGGCGGTAGGTCAACAGCCGCATCGGCTCGCCACTGAGCTGGACTGTGCGCACATCGCTGCCATGTGCCTGTGTTGCGGCGATAGCCTGAGCATCTGGAGCGCCCACAGGAATCGCCGGGCCACCGGGCAGCACGGCTCCGGTGGGAGATAGACTGACTACGAAGATTGCCAGCAATTCGGGATCGTAGGTATCAGTCGGGTGGGCATCATCGTCGTCCTTATCGTCGTGATGATCATCACTGTTCGCCTGGCTGGCGGATGACTGCCCGCGCCAGGCGCTGTCGGCAGCGGCCAGCTCCGGCGGGAGCGGCGCCCCGAGTCGGCGAAATTCCTGAGCCATCTGATAACGCAGGGCGAGGTCGGTAGTCGAGGCAAAGTAGGAGCGGAGCAGCACATAGGTACTCCCCCCGGTCACGGCGACGAGCAGCAGCGCGACCAGCAGGTAGAGCAGAGTCAGGCGGAGGCGCAGGGGTCTAAACATCATCGGCCAGGAATCGGTAGCCCACACCGCGCACTGTCTGGAGAGGATCAGGGCGGCCAGGCTGGCGGAGCTTGCCGCGCAGGTATGACACGTAGACGTCTACCTGGGTCGGTAGTACCTCCGCCTCGTAGGACCAGACCGCGTCGAGGATTTGCTGGCGGGTCAGCGCCTGCCCGGCGTGGCGTATGAAATACTCGAGCAGCTGCCATTCGGTCGGCGTGAGGTCGAGCGGTTGGTTGCCACGCCGCGCGCGATGGAGACGGAGGTCGAGCACGAGATCGCCGGCGCGCAGCTCCTGCCCGGCGCCGGCGGCGATGATGAAGCGGCGGCCGAGCGCGCGAACCCTGGCCAGCAGTTCCTCGAAGGCAAAGGGTTTGACTAGATAATCGTCGGCGCCGCTGTCCAGGCCGGCGACCCGATCTTCGACCTCCGCGCGAGCCGTCAGGAGCAGCAGGGCTGTCGGTAGGCGCGCGGCGCGCACCGCCCGGCAGATCGCCGGCCCATCGCGGCCCGGCAGCATCCAATCAATGATCGCCACGTCGTAGGCGCCGCCCAGCGCGCGGTCGAGGCCGGTTTCACCGTCGTGGGCAACGTCAACCGCAAGCCCCTCCTCGGTCAGCACCCCAGCCATCAGCCGCGCGAGTCGCCGGTCGTCCTCAACGATCAATAGCCGCATCGCCTCGCTCCGTTTACCCTGCCGCAGTGTAGCACGCGAAGATTGTGAATTGGTTGGGAAACTGGCGTGGTCGCCCCAACCCACCTCCAATGCCCGGCGGCTACTGTGGAGAGCAACGGCGACAACACTGGCCGCCGCCCGGCAATCATGAATATGGAGGTCTCCGGTGACGAAGAAAATGATCGTGCTGCTGGCGACAGCCCTGACCGCGTTCACGCTTGTGGTCGCCGGTGGGGCGGCAGCCCACTGGGTGACGCCGAACACGTCGGCCGCCGAGCAGGTGAATACACCCGGCGCTTTGCCGCTCACCCTGCCCGGCCAGCCAGCTGACCAGGCGCCGGCGCCGGCCAGCATGCCGGTGAATGAGGCCGGCCAGCCTGCCGATGATGGGGCTGGGCAGCAAGAACACCATGACCATGATCGCAACCATCACGACGAGCATGACGATGATGATGATTAGTTTCGGCCGGGTGGCTCACAACGTCGCAACTGGACAGTGGAGGTCGTCATGCCCGCGCAAACCACAACCCGAACCCCACGACGTAAGGCTCCCTCACGTTCCCGCCATCAGGACCAGAAACTGCTCCTCGCGCTGGGCGCTGTAGGCGCGATTCTGGCCGGCTGGCTGGCACTGGCTGGCGGGGCGCCCACAACGACAGCAGCGGAACAGGTGGCCGCCAGCACGGTGGTGAACATCGTGCCGGTCGCGCCAGGCAACAGTGTGCCTCGCGCAAGCACGCGCCCACCGGCGCAGCCACGGCCAATCGTCCGCACCCGCTCATCACGCTGAGGGCGCTCGTCATGACGACGGTGACAGTGGCGCAGATTCGGCAACAGGCATTCACGGCGATGGGTTGCGAGATGCTGGCGGCGCTCGATGCGCCGGACGAAGGCCCGGCTACCGAGGCGCCCGCCTGGTTCGCTACCTGGGAAGCGATCCTGAGCCGCTTCCGTTCCACCAGTGAACTGAACCAGCTGAACAACGCCGGGGGCGCACCATTCGTCGCCAGTCGCCCGCTCTGGCTGGTGCTCCAGACGGCCCTCTGGGCGGCGCGCCAGAGCGCGGGCCTGGTCGTGCCGACGCTGCTGCCGGCGCTCGAAGCGGCCGGCTATGACCGCACATTCGCCACAATCGCCGCAGCTGCTACCGGCACGAGCACTGCACTGGTGGCGCCGGCGCCGGCAGTGGCCGGGGACTGGCGCGCGATTCTCTGCGAGGCGCGTAGCCGCACCATCCGCCTTCCTGCCGGTATGCGCCTTGATCTGGGCGGCGTTGCCAAGGGCTGGGCGGCCGACCGCGCCGCCCAGCGCCTGGGCCGCGCAGGACCGGCCCTGATTGATGCCGGTGGTGATATCGCCGCCAGCGCACCGCCGCGCACCCTGCCCGGTTGGCCGATCGGTGTCGCCGACCCCCGCGATCCCGGCGGCCAGCTGGCGCTGCTCTGCCTCACGCGTGGCGGCGTGGCGACGTCGGGGAGTGACTACCGGCGCTGGTGGCGAGCAGGTCGCTGGTGGCATCACCTGATCGATCCCCGGACGGGCTTGCCGGCGGAGTCCGATGTTCTCAGCGCCACGGTTGTCGCTCCGACCGCGCGCGAGGCGGAGATGGCCGCGAAGGTGGTCATCTTCCTCGGCCAGCGGGACGGCCTCGCCTGGCTTGAGGCGCGACCCAGGCTGGCGGGACTGCTGGTCGGCCAGGATAACAGCGTGCTGACGAGCAGGCGTTGGGTCCACCATCTCTGGAGGTAAGCGATGACCGCAGCCACTACCCGGCCAGCCCCTGTCAGGGAACAGAAATCGGAGCCGACCGGACTGAGACCAGCACATGTGATCCTCGCGCTACTCAGCGGCGCCAGCGCGGGCGCGCTGGTGCTGCTGCTCCGGGCGAATCCCGGCGCCGGGCTGGCCGGCGTCGAGTCCAAAGGCTACTGGTATCTCTCGCGCGCAAGCGGGGTGGTCTCATTCGTTCTCCTCTGGTTTGCCACGGTGCTTGGACTGCTCATCACGAACAAGTTCGCCCGCCTGTGGCCAGGCGGACCGCTCGCCTTCGATCTCCATGAGTACGCCAGCAGCCTCGGCCTGCTCACCGGGTTCTTTCATGGGGCGATACTCCTGGGCGATCGGTACACTGGATATACGCTCGTGCAGTTGCTGACGCCGTTCGGTAGCGCACACTACCGGCCAATCTGGGTGGGGCTTGGGCAGGTTGGCGGCTATCTGCTGGCGGGCATCTGGCTCAGCTCGCGCCTGCGCCTGGCGATTGGGCAGCGCTGGTGGCGGCGGATCCATTTCCTCAGTTTCGCGGCGTTCCTGCTCGTGCTACTACACGGGATGCTGGCCGGCACCGATAGCGCCGCCATCGGTATCCGCCTGCTCTACTGGCTCAGTGGCGGCAGTGTTCTCTGGCTGACCCTCTACCGGGTGTTACTCGTGCTGGCTGCACGGCGCGCCACCTGAGCCAGCATCGGGCACGCTGGGCCATCAGGTCAGACGCTGTCACTTGCGCGACGCAGCTCGGCCAGCCAGTGGTCAATCTGCGCCTGCACACGCGGCTCGGCGTCGCCGCGCGCCGCTTCCAGCAGTGCCGCCGCTGTGCCGCGATCGCCGCGCCCGCGCGCCACCCGGCCCAGGCCGGCGGTGTAGGTTGCGGCCAGCGTGGTGTTGCCCTGACGCTCGGCCTCGGTCCGTCCACGCCGGAACCAGCGTTCGGCTTCGGCCCAGTGCGCTTCGGCCAGCGCGAGTTCGCCGTGCGTACCATAGAGCCACTGGAAGGCGACCTGCACGTCGTGCGCCTCGGCCAGCGCCAGCCCGGTTGTGGCGGCTGCCCGCGCCGCCGGCAAATCTCCGGCGAGCGTCGCATGATAGGCGAAGTTATTCTGGCCGATGACTTCGATGAGCGTGTCGCCGGTGGCGTGGGCGATGCCGATCAACTCCTGATAGCGGGCGAGCGCGCCGGCCAGGTCGCCCGCTTCCGCGCGCAGGTTGCCCAGCTCGAAGAGAATACCGGGGAGCAGTTCGGGCGCGTGCCCGCCAGCCGCGAGCGTCCGGGCCTCCTCCAGCGCGGCGGTGGCCTCGGCGGGCGACGCGCCGACCGCGCGCAACTCCATGCCCAGCAGATACCCGATGAGCGCGCGGGTGGCGGGATCGGTGGCGTCGCCAAGCAGCGCGCGTGCGTGCTGACTATGCGTGACCGCTTCGTCACGCTGTCCGCTCGCCAGTAGCGCCCTGGAGAGTTCCTGCTCGGCCCGGGCCGCGCCGCGCCGGTCGCCGGCTGCCGCGTAGCCGCGCGTGGCGGCCGTGAACGCCGTCCGCGCACCCTGCTGATCGGCTTGCAGGCTACGTGCGCGCCCAAGCCCCAGGTAGCGCGCCGGCGTTGCCTCCAAGTTCAGCGCTTGCTGGTAGAAGCGCGCCGCTTCGACCGGCGCGGCCAGCGCCAGCGCCCGGTCGCCAGCCAGTTCAGCGTAGCGCGCGGCGCTGGCTGGTACGCCCGCCTCCTCCCAGTGGCGGGCCAACCGCCCGGCGACCTCGGGCAGCCGCCCGGTGGCCAGTCGCTCCAGCACGGTTGCCGCGCGCCGGTGGAGCACCGCGCGCCGCGCGCCACTCAACTCCGCTTCGACCACGTCGGCGACCAGCGGGTGGTCAAAGACGTACCGACCATTCTGTTCGACCAGGAGCCTGCTTGCCATGAGCGTATCCAGCGCGTCGAGGGTCTCGTCGTCAGTGCGGCCGGCCGTCTGCTGGAGCAAAGGGAAGTCGGCCTCATCGCCGAGGATCGCCGCCGCTTGCAGGAGCTGGCGTGCCCCGTCCGGCAGTCGCGCCAGGCGGCCGGCGATCAACTCGCCCAGCGACGCGGGCACCGCGCCCGGCACGGCGTGCAGGAGTTCGGCGAGAAAATAGGGGTTTCCCGCGCTATGCGCGTACAGCGCGCCGGCCCGGGTCACGTCGCCGCCCAGCGCAGCGACCAGCGCCGCCGCTTCGGCCGCGTCCAGGCGCGGCGGCGCGAGCCGGTGCAGCCGCCCCTCGCGCGACCAGGTCACCGCCAGCGCCGTCAGTTCGGGCGGCGCTTCCTCGGGACGATAGGCGGCGACCAGTAGAAGCGGCAGTGCCCGCGTGCGATGCGTCAGGTAGCCGAGCCAGTCGAGGGTGGACTGGTCGGCCCAGTGGAGATCATCTATGAAGAGCGCCAGGGGCCGGTCGGGAGCGATGGCGAGCGCCTGCGCCAGCGCCTCGAACATGCGCCGCCGCCCTTCGTCCGGCGGCAGCGGCGGTGGCGGCTCAGGCAGCAGGTTGCCAAGCTCCGGCACGAGTCCGGCGATGTCGCTGAACCAGGCCGGCGGCGCCGATCCGGCCAGCGTGGTCAGGTGCGCGCGGCCTGCCGGGCCGCGCAGGAGTTCCGCGAGCGGCGCAAACGGTAGTTGCCGCGTGGCCGGCAAGCAGCGTGCGGCCAGCGCCCGCGCCGGCGCGGCGAGCCGGGCTGCCCATACTGTCCACAGCCGTGTTTTGCCAATCCCCGCCTCACCCGTGAGCAGGGCCACGCGAGCGCCGCGCTGGGCCAGCGCCCAGGCGGTGTCGAGGGCGGCGAGTTCGGCCGCGCGGCCAACGAAGGGTTCCGCCGGGGGCGGCGTCCGGGAGGTGGCAGGCGCGGGCCGCGCCGGCGCGGGCGAGCGCGGGACCGGCGGCAGTGTCCCGGCGCGGATTGCGTCGCGCAGGCGGTCGGTCTCAGGGAGCGGCGCGACCCCTAACTCACGGTCGAGCGTCGCGCGGAGCGCGTCATACTGGCGCAGGGCGGCAACGCGGTCGCCCAGCCGGGCCTGTGCTTCCATCAGCGCGCGGTGCATCGGGTCGCGCAAGGGATCGCGCGCCAGCGCGGCGCGGGCGACGGTGGCGAGCGCCCGCCAGCGCCCCGCCGCGCGATGGGCGCTGGCAAGCCGCGCGAGCGCGCTCAGATAACGCTCGCGGTAACGCTCGCGCTCGCCGGTCAACCACAGCTCGAAGTCGGGCGCGTCCGCGAACGCGAGGCCCTCCAGCAAATCGCCCGCATACAACTTCGCCATCGTCCGGTAGGCGTCGAGTGGTGTCCCACCTGCCGCGCGGGCGCCCGTCGCTGTCTGGTCGGCGGTCGCGAACGCGCGCACGTCGGCCCAGACCGTCTCGGCCAGGGCGAGGCGTGTCGTGCCCGCGATCGCGGCCCCGCCAAGCCCTCGTCGCAGTTGCCAGAGGGCGTTGCGAAGGTTCTTATGCGCCGCCACTTCGTCACTCTCAGGCCAGAGCAGGGCCAGCAGATGCTCGCGCGCCTGTGGGTGTTCGTGGACGGCGAGGTAAGCCAGCAGCCCCAGCGCCTTCGCGGATGTGAGCGCGACCGGCTGTCCATCCCGCGCCAGGCGCGGCGGGCCAAGCAAGGTGAGGCGGGCCGCCTGCGCGCCGCCGCCGGCCAGGTCCGGCGCCAGTTCCTGGGCGGCGGCGCGCAGGCGGCCCGGCGTGAGCTCCGCCGCCCGGCCGAGGTAGACCTTGCGCGTCTTCCCACCGGCGGTGCGATAGGCATACCAGTACCAGCCGTTGCGGACCTGCTCGCGCCGCACGGTGATCGCGCCTGTCGCGGCGCGATAGGAGAACGACCGATGCGCTGGATCGGCGAGCCACACCTGCCAGGCGGGGGAGCCGACCACGATTGGCACGGTCGCGCCAGCGGATGCTGGTTGCAACTGATCGTCAACGACCATGGGAAGGCGACGCGCGGGCACCGACAACCTCCGATATCGCTAGCCGGGAATTACCTAACGCCTGGTTTCGACGGCGTTAGGTAAGCCTATCACATCGGCTATCGCCTGGCGTCAGAGTAAAAACACAGGCAAATTATGGGACGCTTGCCAGGACGAATGCCAGGACACCAGTGGACTACTATATCCCCAGACAGCACACAGGGTGCGTCGAAACCAGACAGGGGGAAACAATGACAGCCACGCAGACCAGCAGCACCACGACGACGACCTGGGCGATCGATCCGGTTCACTCCTTCGCGGAGTTCGCCGTCAAGCACATGATGGTCGCCACCGCCAAGGGACGCTTCACGAAGGTTGAGGGAACCGTCGAGCTTGACGAGGCGAATCCGGCGAACTCTTCGGTCGTCGCGACCGTTGATACCACCAGCGTTGACACCGGCAATGCCCAGCGCGACGGCCACCTGCGGACGGACGACTTCTTCAACGCCGAGCAGTACCCCACCGCCACCTTCCGCTCGACCCGCATCGAACAGATGGATGACGAGCGCGCCAAGGTCTACGGCGACCTGACCATCCGGGGCGTCACCAGCCCGGTCGTGCTCGATGCCGAGTTCGAGGGGCAGGGCAAGGACGCGTACGGCAAGCAGCGCGCTGGTTTCACCGCCACGACGGCGATCAATCGCCTGGACTACGGGATCAAGTGGAATCCGGCCCTGGAGACCGGCGGCGTCGTGGTCAGCAACCGCGTCAAGCTGACGCTGTACATCGCGGCTGTGCGCCAGGATTAAGGCTCGCGACTCGCACGCGGCTGGCGCAGACCCGCGCCAGCCGCGCAACCATCCTCAAACGCACCTGACCGGAGGTCTTGACATGATGACGACCGAAACTGCAACCACTTCAGTACCAGCCACATCTATCCCGGCGGGAACCTTCCTCGGCCACGTCCACCTGAAGGTGGCTGACCTGGACCGCGCCATCTGGTTCTATCGTGATGTGCTCGGCTTCGACCTGATCTTCAACCTCGGCACGGCGGCCTTCCTCTCGGCGGGCGGCTATCACCACCACATCGGCCTGAATACCTGGGAGAGCAAAGGCGGCTCGCCGCCGGCCCCCGGCGCCACTGGCCTGTACCACTTCGCCATCAACTACCCCGCCCGCCGCGACCTGGCTGCGGCGCTGGTGCGCCTGTTCGATCACGGTTGGGGCATTGACGGCGCGTCGGACCACACCACGCACGAGGCGATCTATCTCCACGATCCGGACGGCAACGGCATCGAACTGGCCTGCGACCGTGATCCGGACTACTGGCGCCCGCGCTACGAGGTCGCGCTGAACAGCGCGAACCCGATGGTCACGATGCGGGCGATTAACCAGCCACTCGATTTCGAGAGCCTCCTGGCCGAACTTGACGACCCGGCAGCAGACGCCTACCTGACCGCCCTCCGCACCTATCGCTAGCCACCCCGGCAACGATCGCGCATAATCGGTGTTATCTGGCTGGCAGCGGCGCTCAAACCCTGCGCTAAGATGCGCATCGGCAGCGGTTTGACCCAGGAAGGAAGAAAAGCAATGAGCGCCGTGTCATCTGCTGACGTACCCGACGACGTTGCCGCGCGAGAAGCGGCGGCGGCCACGGCCAACCCCGGACGGTGGCGGGCGGTGGCGGTCACCTCGCTGGCAAACGTCGTGGACAACACGGAAGGCGGCCTGATCAATACCCTGTTCCCGGTAATCCGCACCGCGCTCAACCTTGATCTTGGCGCGCTGGGCGTCCTGACGAGCATCAGCAAGTTCGCGCGCATGATCGCGGGGCCATTCTGGTCGGTGCTCGCCGACAAATATGGGCGCAAGCGGGTACTGGCGTTTGTGACGGGCGTATGGTCTATCTGGACGATCCTCACCGGCCTGGCGCAAAACTACGCGCAACTTCTCATTCTCTACTCGATCGCGGTCGTCGGCACGGTGGCGGCCGAACCAATCATCAATGGCATGATGGTTGATTTGTTCGAGGATGAGGAACGCGGCAAAGCCTATGGCGCTGTGCGCTCGCTGGCCGGACTTGGCGGCCTGCTGCTGACGCCGCTCATCGGCCAGCTTTCCAAAGTCGAGCAGGGGTGGCGCATCGGCCTGTTCATTATGGGCGGCATTGGTGTCGTGACCGGCGTCCTGGTGCTGCTGTTTGTCAGAGAGCCGGTCCGCCGGGCGACTACCGGCGCGTCGGCTGAGGGGACGTTTAACCTCGCGGAAGTCCGCGCGATTATGAAGTCGCCCACAGTGCTGCTGCTCATCGGCAGCCTGGTCTTCATCACCAGTCTGGTGCTGTTCGCCTTCTTTGTGACGTACTACGTGGAAGTGCGCGGGTGGTCCACCGCCGACGCGGCGCTGCTCTACACCGTCTTCCTGGGCGGTTTCATGCTCAGTTCCCTCATTGGCGGCACATTAGGCGACTGGTTCGATCGCCGGTTCGGTCCGCGCGGCCGGATCATGTTGATGCAACTGTATCTGGTCGTCTTCGCGGTGATGTCCTTCGTCGCCTTGCAGATTGACTGGGGGCATGGCCTGCTGTTGTACGTCGTGCTCTTCTTCTTCGGTCTGGTGGCGGCGATCGGGTTCTCCGGGGCAGTGTTGCCGATGGTGGCGGCGGTCGTGCCGGCAGAACTCTCCGCGACAGCTTTTGC
>DASUBC010000076.1:0-4297 GCA_035763465.1 Thermomicrobiales bacterium | reverse complement strand
TGAGCCGATCGTGCCTGGCTCGATGCAGCTTGGCACGCCGCAGGTCGCGTCTGACGTGCCGGGCACGCTGACTTACGCGATGACCGGCACGGCCAGCACACGCGCGGCCATTGGTGGCGACACCGAGCGCGCCCGCCTGGCGGACGAACTGGCGCGCAAGAGCGACAGCGCGGCGCGCGACGTCCTGGCCGGTGTCCCTGGCGTCTCGACCTACACCATTGAGTACCACACCGGCCCCTTCCCGCAGCGGATGCCCTGGCTGGCGTCGCACATCACCGTGCGCGTCGCTGGCGCGCCCTAGGGCCGCCGATGGTGCGCGCGTTGGGACTCGATATCGGCACGCGGCGCGTCGGCGTCGCGCTGTCGGACGAGCTGGGGCTGCTCGCCGCGCCGCTGAAGGTGGTGCGCGTACGCGGCGGGCGGGAACTGGCCGAACTGGCCGCGCTGGCGCACGAGCGCGCGGTCGAACTGGTGGTAGTCGGCCTGCCCACAAGTCTCAACGGCACTGAAGGCCCGCAAGCCCTGGCGGTGCGCGCCTACGTGGAGCGTCTGGCGCCGCAGCTGGGCGGAATCCCCATCGAGTTCGCCGACGAACGCTTCACGACCGCCGAGGCCGAGCGCCTGATGATTGACCGCAAGCTCTCGCGCGAGGAACGCCGCGCGCGGATTGATGCTGCGGCGGCAGCGATCATGCTGCAAGCCTACCTCGATGCGCTCCGCCCGCCGCGCCCGCGTCACTATCCCAACGACGACTAGCCCAGCCGGCGCAGAGCCTGCTAATTCAGATTGAAGTGTAATGATGGCGGCAGGGCAGCCGAATCGCCAGGTGATTGCTGACGCTGGAGTACTTCATCGCCCAGGCCATTGCCCAGGTCAAGTGGCCCAGGTATAGCGTCTCGCAAGATGATATCAGCGCGCTGGGCATCACTACCTGCGAGCATCGGTCACCCTTCACGTTATGTTGATTGTGTGCTATACTTTCGGCGGTAGCCAGAACAGGCTCTGCTGCCATGAGGGGTCCCGGTGAGTAGGAGTGACCGCGGTGCGATCCGGCACGGAACTGCGTCGGGACGGTAAAACGCGACGACGACAGGCCGTAACGAAAGGATCGACACGTACTTGGACATCGCAACACCTCTGGCCGTAGCTGACATCGCTGACTTCGGCGACGGCCTCCCAACGGTTCCAGACGATTCCCCCGCTCAGTTTAGCGATTTTCCCCTCCGCCCCGAATTGCTGCGCGCTATCGCCGACATGGGCTATACCGAGCCGACGAAGATTCAAGCCGCCGTGCTGCCACTCCTGCTCGCCGGGCGCGATGTTGTCGGGCAGGCGCAGACGGGGTCGGGCAAGACGGCGGCGTTCGGCATCCCGATCGTCAATGCGCTGTCGCATGGCGCGGCGGTCGGCGCGCTGGTGCTGGTGCCGACGCGCGAACTCTGCCGGCAGGTGACGGACGAACTGACCAAACTGGCGCGCTACACCGATTTGCAGGTGCTCTCGCTCTATGGTGGCACGCGGATGCGTGGGCAGTTCACCGCGCTAGCGCACGGCGTTGACATTGTCGTCGGCACACCAGGGCGCGTGCTGGACCATCTTGGGCGAGGCACGCTCCGTCTGGACGCAGTGCGAATCGTGGTGCTGGACGAAGCGGATGAAATGCTCGACATTGGCTTCGCGGAGGATGTCGAGCGCATCTTGCGACGCACGCCGCGCGAGCGGCAGACGGCGCTCTTCTCGGCGACGATGCCTGGCTGGGTCCAGCGCCTGATTCGCCGCTACCAGCACAATCCGATCCATATCGCCGTTGAACCCGAGCGTACGACGGTCGCGACGGTCGAGCAGCGCTACTATGAGGTCGCGGAGCGCGACAAACTGGCGGGCTTTCTCTCACTGGAAGACGAGTTTGGCCGTGACGCGCGGCTGCTGATCTTTCGCCGGATGCAGGTCGGCGTGGATCGGCTCGCGCGCCAGCTGACCCACGAGGGCTGGCTGGTGCAGGCGCTGCACGGCGGTATGGCACAGAACGACCGGACCAGGACGATTGACGCCTTCCGGTCCGGCGACTTGCGGGTGCTGATCGCGACGAATGTCGCGGCGCGCGGACTCGACATCCCCGACATTACGCATGTTATCAACTACGACATTCCGCAAAACCCCGAAGAGTACATTCACCGGATCGGGCGCACGGCGCGCGCCGGTAAGCGCGGCGTCGCGCTGACCTTCGTCGGCGAATGGGACCAGCCCTTTCTGGCGGCGATCCAGGCGCAGGTTGGCGACGCGCTCCAGCCGGCGCTGCTGCCGATTTACGAACGCTGACGGGGCCATCCTGGTCAGTGCTGCTGTACGCCTCCGGTCATGACCGGAGGCGCTTTGTTGCTGCGCTATCGTCCGTGTTGTCGCGCCTGGCGCCGTTGCCGGTCGGCTTCTTCGGGTGGCCGTACGTGGGTGAACATAGCGAGCAGCAACAGATCATAGACCCCTTTGAGCGCACCGGCGATCACCAGGGGCCAGCCGAAGGCCGACAAACCCAGTAGCCACCCAGCAAGGAGTGGACTGACAGCCGAGGCGAGACTGCGCGGCACGGCGGTAACGCTCGCCGCCGCTGGCCGCTCCGCTGGTGTGACAACGGCCATGACATAGGAACTGCGCGTTGGCACATCCATCTGCGATAGCGCGCTACGAGCCAGCAGCAAGCAGATGGCCAGCGGCAAGGTCGGCATAAACGGCACGAGCAGTAAGAAGAGGTTCGAGGGCAAATGCGTGAAGACCATCGTGTTGATCAGTCCGATGCGCTGTGCCAGGCGGGCCGCCACGAGGAATGAGCCGGCTGAAAGCACGCCGGTCCAGAAAAAGATCGTGCCGGCGGTGGCGATCGGGAGGTGGAAGCGCGCGAACAGCCACAGGGCAAGCAGTGACTGCACGACCAGACCACCGCCGAACGAATCGAGACTAAACAACGCCGCGAGGGTGTAGACAGTACGCTTCGACTCGTTGAGCGGCGCCGCGACCGCTTGCCGCGCCGGCTCGATCTGGCTGGATAGCCGGTGATAGAGTACGAACGCGGCCAGCCCCAGGAGGCTATAGAGCATGAACATGCCACGTAGCGCGGCCGGTAGGGTGATGCCCGAATGGACCACGACCAATGCCGGCAGACCGGCGCAGAGTGCTCCGCACGCGGCAGCCAGCGTGCCAACGAGGCTGTAGCGCGCGAACAGAGCGGTGCGTTGCCGGTCGCTAACGGTGTGCGGCAGGAGTGACTGTTCGAGTGGAAGGAAAACGCTCACGTCGCCGGACGAGGGGTTAAGGGTGCCGATGAACGCGATGATCAGGAGCGGCCAGAATTGCCGGGCGGTCGCGAACCCTAATCCCGTCCCGGCCATCAGGAGCGTCGCGCCGAAGAGCAGCTGCCGCCGGCTGAAGTGGTGACTCCGGAACCCGACCAGGAGCGTCAGCGCCGCTGAGCCAAGGAGGGTGACGGTGGCGATGACCCCAACGCGAAAACTGGTGAAGCCGAGCGTGAGGAGGTAGAGCGGCAAGAGGACGCTGACGAAGCCATCACCAAAGCCGCGCACACCGCGCGCCCACAGCAGCACCAGGGCATCCGGCGTCGTGTCCGGAGGGAGAAAGCGCGGCCGGCGTGCGCCGGTCCACTGGTGCGCGTGCCTGGGTACCGAGGCTATCGCCTGCGAGGTGGCGTTCCGAGACACAGGCACACCCCTTCGCGATCTGGCGTTGATCCATTGGCGCATCCTACACCAGTTGCCACGCGCAGGTAATGGCTCCTGGCCGGCGTTGCGTTGCGCTGGCGAAGATCGCGACTGCGCCGGGTGGCTGTGCTTGTGGCGTAATTTTCCTGTTTGAGAGGCGGAATCGTAGGCCCGTAGTACCCGCGACCAGCCAGGTAGGCGTTGCCCCGAGGGATCTGTGCTCAACAGGCGTCGCGCTGACCTACGTCAGCGTTTGGGACCAGCCCTTCCTGGAAGCGATCCAGGCGCAGGGTGGCGAGGCGCTCAAGCCGGCGCTGCTGCCGATTTACGAACGCTGACCACGGGCGAACTCCGGCACAGCAAGACTTGTGTGCGATCAGCGCACAACGGGGCCGCTCACTGAAGCGGCCCGGTGGCTGTACTGTTGATGTACCGCCGGTTTGCGTGGTCGTGGCCCCGGTGGGACTCGAACCCACACGGCCGAAGCCAGGGGATTTTAAGTCCCCCGTGTCTGCCAATTCCACCACAGGGCCATGCGGGAAGTATAGGCGAGAGTAGAGAGTAGGGAATAGAGAGTTCCTCGTTAT
>DASUBC010000075.1:0-7801 GCA_035763465.1 Thermomicrobiales bacterium | reverse complement strand
CAGGACGCGATCGTCCTCGGTCTGCCGAACCGCGACGCGAAGATCGAAGAGTACAAGCGCCACCTGCGCTCGCTCGGTGCGGCGGGCATCCCCTACACCACCTACGCCCATATGCCGAACGGCATCTGGAGCACTGCGCCGGAGGCGACGCGCGGCGGCGCGGTCGCGCGCGGCTTCGACGAGGCCCACGCCGAGAATGGTCACTGGCACGACCGCATCTTCTCCCTGCCGCTGACGAACGGGCGCGAGTACAGCGACGAGGAGGTCTGGGAGAACTTCGCCTACTTCATCCGCCAGGTCGCGCCCGTCGCGGAAGAAGAAGGTGTACTCATCGGCATCCACCCGGACGACCCGCCGATTTCGCACTTGGGCGGTGTGCCGCGCATCTTCAGCACGTTCGAGAACTACAAGCGGGCGCTCGCCATCGCCGACAGCCCCAATGTCGGCCTCTGCCTGTGCGTCGGCTGCTGGCTGGAGGGCGGCGTCGCCTGCTGGGGCGTAGATGTCATCGAGGCGATTCGCTACTTCGGCGCGCAACAGAGACTCTTCAAAATCCATTTCCGGAACGTCACCGCGCCGCTACCACACTTCGTCGAGACTTTCGTGGACGACGGCTACCAGGATATGTACCAGGTGATGCGGGCGCTTCAAGAGGTCGGCTTCAAAGGCGTCGTCATCCCCGACCACATCCCGCGCATGGCCGACGACCCGCGCCTGGGCACTGCCTTCAGCATCGGCTATATGAAGGCGCTGCTCAAGCGCGCCGAGGAAGAAGCACCGCGCGGCTGACGGCCCTCACCCCCGCCTCACTGCGCTCGGCGCCCCCTCTCCCGTGGCACGGGAGAGGGGAACGGGGGGTGAGGGCGCTTCAACCGGATACGCCGCGCGCCAGGCGGCGAAGCCGCCGAGCAAGGCTGCCGCGTCGAAGCCTAGCGAACGGAGTTGCCGCGCCGCACGGGCGCTCGTCGCCTCGTCCGTTCAAGTGCAGTACGCCACGATGGAGCGGGTGTGGCCCTGCCCGGCCGCCCACTCGGCCACCCGGTCGGGCGGCACACGCACACTCCCTGGAATCCGGGCGTCGTCCCTGGCGTAGGCCGACCGCGTGCGGACGTCCAGTACCAGCGGTGGATCGGCGCTCGCCAGCCGCTCGGCCAGTTCGCGCGGCGTGATGCGGGGCACGTCGCCCGGCGCCTGGCGGAATAACCCCGCCGCTGTGCTCTCGCGCTCCTCGGCCAAGGTCTCGCGCGCCACCGCCCGGCCGTAACGCGCCGCCAGCGGCGCTGCCGACACGCCATGCGCGATGACCGAGACAACTACGACGACGCCGGTAAGGGCCAGCAACCGCTCCGCGCCGGGCACGCCCTCCGTCACCACCAGCAGGCCGAACAGCAGCGAACTGAGGCCGCGCGGCCCGAACCAGCCGATGAAACGCCGGCCCCGGCTGCTGATCGGCGCGTGGCGCAGCACCACGCCAATCGCCAGGGGCCGCGCCACGACCAGCACCAGCAGCGCGAACAGAAACACGGGCAGCAGGGCTATCCCGCCGAGCAGCGACGACAGCAGCGCGCCGAACAGCAGGAACGCCAGCAGCATCGCCATCTCGGAGGTCGTCTCGCCGTATTCGAGGAAGCAGTCGCACAGGTTGTAGTCGAGCGCCACCGTCACCGCGCCGGCGGCGAAGACAGCCAGAAAGCCGCTGCCGCCGACCGCTTCGCCCGCGACATACGCGGCGAGAATCGTCCCGACGCTGTAGAGCGCGAGGTACACGCGGTCAATCGTAAAGCGCGCCTGGACCGGCCGCATGAGCCACACCGCCACCAGTCCCACGGCAACGCCGGCCAGCGGTCCCAGCAGGAAGAGTTGCACGACCAGGACGAGCCAGCCTGCCGCGCCCCGGCTCTGTCCCTCGGCGAGCGAGGCCAGAATCAGCAACAGCGGCAGAACCACGAGGTCATTCGTCCCCGCCTCTGTCTGCAACGCGCTGCGAATGGCGCGCGGAATCCGCTCGTCGCGCACGACATCGCGCAACACCACCGGGTCGAGCGAGGCGAGAATCGTTCCCAGCAACAGCGCCTGGAGCGGAGATAGGCGCAACACCAGCGCCGCGAAGAGCGCGATGAAGGCTACAGTGAGCAGCGTGCCCGGTCCCAGCGCCAGCACCGGCACGACCCATTCGCGGCCCAGCTCCCCGAAACGCAGGTGGACCGCGTCGAGGAAGAGGACAAACGATAGACTGAGGACCGCGATCGTTTCCAGCGCCGGGCTGTGCAGGCTGATCGGAAGCACATCCAGCCCCGCGCCGCCGAGCACGAAACCCAGCCCCAGGAAGATCATCGGGAACGACACCGGGATGCGCTCGACGATGCCCGAGAGCAGCGCGGCCAGCATCAGCACTGCGGCAATCAGGGCAAAGGCAAGCAGTATATCGGGCACCGGCTTCTCCTCCAACACCACCGAGCACGCTAGCGGAAGTATACGCGGTCAGTGCGCGCCGCTGGGCAGTCGTCGTCGCATTATACCTGTGCAGGCGCGGCGGCCTGGCGGGATGTGGCCCCGGACTGAAGTCCGGGCCTGGGCAGGCTGACGCCTGACGAAGTGCGCGCCGCGCACTGTGGTCTACCTGCGTGCGCGGCGCTTCCAACGTGGCTCTACACTCAGTCCGCACAGCGGACTTCGTCACTCCGCAGGAGTGTCCAGGCCCGGACTGAAGTCCGGGGCCACATCCCGCCAGGCCGCCGCGCCTGCACAATTACGCCTCACTTGCCTACCGCTCCTTCTTGCGCGCAACATTCGTATCTGCTAATCTCGTTTCGCCGCACGAGCGAACTGATTGAGTTCGCTGGTACAGAATAGGGAGAAGGTGGCGCTCATCAGCCGCGTGGCGAGCGCCACGGCGAAGGGATACCAGGGAGGTCAGCACATGGCGGAACGGGTCGCGAAGTCCTGGCTGGTCGGCTGGCGGGCGGTCGCTGTTGGCCTTGTCGCGCTCGTGGTGATTGGTGTCGTCGCCTGGCAGGCCATTACCGCGCACGGCGCGCCCGATCCAGCCGCCCACGGTCTCACTCCCGCCGCCGTGATTCTCAATAGCGGCATCCTGGTCTTCCGCGAAGGACTGGAAGCCATCCTCGTGCTCGCCGCGATCGCCGCGAGCCTGTTGAAGCAGCAGCACGGTTACGGGCGCGCGATTCTCGCCGGCGCGGGCGCGGCACTGCTCGCCAGCGTCGCCACCTGGTTTGTGGTCGTGGCGATCATCGCGGCGGTGAACGCGCCCGCGCTCGATGTACAGGCCGCCACCGGGCTGCTCGCCATCGTCGTGCTGCTCGTCATCATGAACTGGTTCTTCCACCGTATCTACTGGACCGGCTGGATCGCCCATCACAACAAGCGCCGCCGCGAAATCGTCGAGAAGACTGCCGGCAAACAGGCCGCGACCTACTGGGGACTGGCCCTGCTGGGTTTCACCGCCGTCTACCGCGAGGGCTTTGAAATCGTCCTCTTCCTGCAAAGCCTGCGCCTCCAGGCCGGCAGCGGCGCCGTGCTCAAGGGCGCCGCGATCGGGCTGGGGCTGACGCTGGCAGTGGCCGTGCTGACCTTCGCGGCGCGCCAGAAACTGCCGTACAAAAAGATGCTGGTGCTGACCGGCATCATGCTCGGCGCCGTCCTGGTCGTGATGGTCGGCGAGAGCGTGCAAGAATTGCAACTGGCTGGCTGGCTCTCCACCACTGCGGTCGGTCTACCGCTGCCGGACTGGCTGGGCGTGTGGTTCGCCCTCTTCCCGAACGTCGAGGGGTTGGTCGCGCAGGTGTGCGCCGCCATCTTCGTCATCGGCTCGTACTTCGCGGCGGAGTACGTGCGCGTCTGGCGGCCCCGCCGCCAGTTCGCTGCCCGTCAGGCGGCCTGACGCCGCCACGTCCTACTGACTCTGGCGCTGCCTGCTATTATTGTCTCCGGCACGCAGGTGGCGGGCGCAGGTTGGAGGGACTCCCGCCAGGGGAGAAGGAGCAGGTTCCGTGGCAGTGGCCACCAGGGTGCCCGGCGCCGGGCGGCGGCAGATTGACCAGAAAGTCGTCGTCGCCGTCGTCTACGTCTGCGGCATGTTGCTGAACTCGATTGACTCGACGATTGTCACCGTCGCCCTCGCCACGCTGAGCCGCCAGTTCGGCGTCTCGCCCGCCGCAGTTGACGCCGTCGTGATTGGCTACCTTGTCAGTCTGGCGGTCTTCATCCCGGCGTCCGGCTGGCTGGGCGACCGCTTCGGCACCAAGCGCATCTTCCTGTTCGCGCTGGCGATTTTCACCGCCGCCTCCGCGCTCTGCGGCCTCTCCCAGAGCCTCAACCAGCTGATTATCTTCCGGGTGCTGCAAGGCGCGGGCGGCGGCCTGCTCACTCCGGTCGGCATGGCGATGCTCTACCGCACCTTCCCGCCGCAGGAACGGGTCCAGGTTTCGCGCATCCTGATGTTCGCCACCATCCTGGGGCCGGCGCTGGGACCAATCTTCGGCGGCCTGCTGATCGAAAAACTGTCCTGGCACTGGGCCTTCTACGTCAATGTGCCAATCGGCCTAAGCGCCTTCCTCTTTGGCCTTCTCTTTCTCCACGAGCACCGCGAACCGGCCGCCGGGCGCTTCGACCTGGCAGGTTTTTTGCTGGCCGGGCTGGGGTTCGCGCTCCTCATGTATGCATTGAGCGAAGGGCCGCTGCATGGCTGGACCTCGCCCGGCATCGCGGGCAGCGGCGCGGCGGGCCTGCTTGTGCTGGCGACGTTCGTTGTGGTCGAGCTGCGGACGCGCGAGCCACTGATTCAATTGCGCGTGCTGGGCAACCGCCTCTTCCGCACGACGATGATGGTCTCGTGGTGCGCCTCCGCCGGTTTCATGGGCGTCCTCTTTCTGATGCCGCTCTTCTTGCAGGTCGCGCGCGGCGACTCGCCGCTGGCGTCGGGGCTGACGACCTTCCCCGAAGCGATCGGCGTGCTGGTGTCAACGCAGCTCGTCGCCCGCATGTATCCATGGATCGGCCCGCGCCGGTTGATGGCCGGCGGGCTGGCCGGCGTGGCGACCGTGATGGCGCTCCTCTGCCTGATTGACCTGGAAAACAGCGCCTGGCTGGTGCGGCTACTGATGTTCCTGATCGGCGTTGGCATGGCCTACATCTTTCTGCCGAACCAGGCGGCCAGTTTCGCCACCATCTCACGGGCCGAGACCGGGCGCGCCTCCACACTCTCCAGCGTGCAGCGCCAGATCGGGTCCGCCACCGGCGTCGCCGTGCTCAGTACCGTGCTCGCCGCTGTCGGCCCGGTCGTCTACACCGCCAGCGGCGCCGCACGACCGAATCTCGACGCCTACCACGCCGCCTTCCTCACCGCCGCCGGCTTCGCCCTGCTGGGCGCGCTTCTCGCGCTGATCGTGCCCGACCGCGACGCTGCCGCCACCATGCAAGTACGCGGCCGGCGCGAGCCAGCTCAGCGCGCCCTGACCGACGCGCCGCTCGCGGAGGGCGACTGAGCGCGGCGCTGACCGATGAGGCCACCTGCTCCCACCCCTGACAGTCAGAGGTGGGAGCAGCACTGTGACCGTTAGGGGCAGTTCGCGATCAGGTATTGCGCGTCGGCAATCACGATCGCGACGGCAGCCGGGCTGATCTTCTTGCCGCTCTGCGCTTGCAGTTCGTTGATGAATGCCTGGTAGGTCTGACCGGCGGTCGCGCAATCGCCCCTGGCGCGGGCGCTGGCCGCCGCATCGAGTTTCTGGAGCAGTGAAGTGCTGCTATTCGGCGCAATGTCGCCCGTCGCCACGAAGTGGCGCACATCGTCCTTGATACTCTCCGGCGTGACAATGACCGTGAACGTCACCGTCGTCGCGGTGGAATTACCGAGGTGGTCAGACCCGAACACCGTCAGGGTGTGCGGGCCGAGCGCCAGCTCGGTCAGCAAGTCAATCGCCTGCCCGCTCGCCAGGCCGTGACCTGCCAGTGTTGTCGCGCCGTCGAGCGCCGGCGTCACCAGCGCAACCCCGGAGCCGGCGCCGTCAGCGACGGTATAGCTCAGGGTGAGCGTCGCGCTGTGCGGATAGGCGGTGGCGCCTGGCTGCGTGATTGTGACGACGGGCGGCGTCGCGTCGCGCGTCAGTTGCTCCGTCCGCACGTCCTCCTGATTATTGAGCGCATCAAGGCTGTAATAGTCCACCTGATACGCCCCGTCGGACGCCGGTAACATGATCGGACCGGTGTACTCGCTATAGGCCGGCGCGGGACCGCCAACAGGATAGCTGCGGTAATAGGTCCGCGCCGCACCGAAGCCGGCAGCGACACTATTCTGGCTGGCGCTAAACGCGATTGTCGTTTGCCCCGCGAGATAGGTGATGCCACCTGCTGTGTAGGTTGGCCCACTCAACGCCACTGTCGTCTTTGGCGGCTGGCGCCAGGCGTTGGCGCCGGGAGACGCGGGCGTGTCGCTGGCCGAGTTGTACCACGATTCATATGTATGTGTGTCCTCGTCCCAGCCCTGGAAGACCGGCCCGCGCGGTGGATTGGCGCAGATTGAAGCATCACAGTGCGGCAAGCTGCCCCAGCGGCCGGAGTAGCGAATGAAGACCTGGCCGTTGAGCGGGTGGAACTGCCCCGCGTTCAGGGTGCTGGCTTGCTGGGAGCCATAACAGGCCGTGGGCGTGCAAGGGTTGTACTCGCCCAGGTTCACCAGCCCGCCATGCCCGCTCGGCGCGGCGATCGGGTGAGTCAACGAGCCAGCCGTGGTCACTGTCCCGCCGGTCCAGGTCTGCCAGACAATGCCGCCGGCCAGCCTACCGTACGAAAAAAGCGGCAGCAGCGGACTACAGACCACATCGCGGAGACCACCTGGGTCGAGCGGGTTGCTCAGGTCGGTCGGCCAGGACACCGTGCCGCCGGCGACCGAGTGATGGGTGCAGAAATCCGCCGGGGAAGCGTAGGCGGCATGGCCGCCGCCGTCAATCGTCATCAGTGGATGCGTCGTGTTGACGAAGCTCAGGTCCGGACCGACCGGGATGAAGTCGCCCGGGTGGTCGTTGGCGTGGCGTGAGAACCAGACGCCTTGCACCCGCAAGTCCGGCCCCAGCTGTACATGAATCGTCGCGTCCCAGTCGCCACCGTGGTTACCAAAGCCAGCCACACTCAATGCGTTATAGGCGAAGAGATGCCAGTATTGCAGCATGACGCCGCCGCCCACTGTTGGGTAGGCATGAAAATAGGTCACCCAATCCGCCGGATTCTGGCTGCCCACATGATCGGCGTCGGGCAAATCGGGTAGAAGGAAGGTTTGCTGGTCGGAATAGCCGGTTGTCTGCGCGCCCGCGGAGACCTGGCCATCCGGGTCCGTGGCGACCGTGGTTATTTGCCGGTGTGGTGGGTGACTGTAGCCGGTGTCGTCCTGGCCGCAATGGGCATCGGGATGCCCCGCGCCGAAACTCGCGCCGTGGGTCCAGAAGACGCCGGGCTGCGGACCGAGCAGTCCTTGCTGGCTGCCGACCGGGTTCGCGCCCGGCACATCCTCGTCGTCATCGCCGGTGCAGTCCTCGTGGTATTGCAGATGCGCCCGCTGGAGAAACCACTCGACGTTGACCGGATAATTTGATTCGTCCGGCTCGATGTAGATCACCGGCGCGAAGGTCTCGGCGAGTTGCTGTTCGAGAGTATCGTCAATGCCGTCAAAGTCATTGTCGGTAAAACCAGCCGGCGCTCCGGCGGCGCTGACGCCGCGCGGCGAGCTACCTGCCGCGCCCAGCGCGGCGCCGAACGCCGGCAATAACGCCAGTACGCCAACGAGCGC
>DASUBC010000074.1:0-2182 GCA_035763465.1 Thermomicrobiales bacterium | reverse complement strand
CCGCCGCCGCCAACGGCGCGACCGTTGCCGTCGAAAGCCCACACCTCACCGTGCGCCTCGCGCCCGGCGCCACCGGGCGGCTGACCCTGCACATGCGCCGCTACGCGAACCAGCCGACCTTCGCCTTTCCTTGGGGGTGAGGGCGGCTGGCGGTTGAAACCGCGCCTGAATGGCCTCACGGCCACGAAGTCCGCCTATGCGGACTATGGATTCATCCTAACCCGCGCAGGCGGGTTTCATGGCCCCGCAGGGCCATTCAGGCGCGACTTTAGTCGCCCGCCGCTTCGCCGTCCCTACGCTTCCGCCGCCGCCAGCAGCGCCTTAACGTAGCCGACGCTGTACGCCGACGCCTGCCCGTGGAACTCGTTGTCCCGGTGGAAGCGGGGCAGGTGGTCAATCTGGAGCGCGCCGTCGTAGCCGATCGCCTTGAGGCTCTGCAAGACGCGGAACATGTTCATGTCGCCGTCGTGAATCGGCACTTCCTCGTACCCGCCACTATTTGGAATCGTGCCGCGCACATTGCGGAAGTGGACGTGAAAAATCTTGCCGCGCCGGCCGAACGCGCGGATGTCGTCGTGGATATTGACGCCCGACTCGTAGCGCGTGCCGACACAGTACAGTAGCCCGCTGTGGGCGCTCGGCACGGCGTCGAGGATGCGCGACCAGCGGCGCGGCGAGAACTCCGTCTCCGGCAGCGGCGGGTCGGACGGGTGCAGGATCAGCCGGATATTGTTCGCCTCGGCGATCGGCACCAGTCGCTCGTAGAGGCGTGCCGTGCGCTCGAAGTGAACCTCGTTGTCTACCGTCAGCACCGGCGGCTTTTCGGCCAGCCGCGCCCGCATCTCCGCGACCTCGAAGCCGGCCATACTGAGGCCCGCGCGATGCACGCGCTGCGTCATCCCCTGATAGCCCGGATTGATGCCGAGATGCACCGGCATGGACATGAACGGCACGCCCGCCTGGCCCAGCGCCTCCAGCGTGCGGCAGAGATTGTCAATCTCCTGGTCGCCGCCGGGGCGACCCAGGAGGTAGTTCTCCGGCGTCAGCGGCGCGACGCGATAGACGCCGAGATTCCAGCGCCGCAGTTTTTCCAGCAGCTTGCGCGTGCCCGCTGCGTCGGCGTAGCCGCGTTCCGCCACGCCGGGGATGTGTTCGGGGGTGTGGATGTCGAAGCCGTCCGCGCCGATTTGCGCGGCGAACTGGATGTAGTCATCAGACAGGTCTTGTTCACGGAGGAGAACTTTCACCGTGCTACCTCCTTGCTTGCTCCGCAGTGCGCCAGCAGTACGTCCCTTACGCGGGCGTGATACGTAGTGCGATCGTCCCTTCCCGCGCCGGCTCGCGCCAGGCGAAGACGAGGCGAGTTACGTCGGCCGGCCCGTCAGATAGGTCAACCTGCGGCACGGCTTCCACCCGCGCCACTACGTGAGTAGGGTCGTAGTTCACCGTGAGCGCGGCCCGCTCGCCGCGCACGGTGACAGTCTCAGCGCCGATCTCTGCCTGGCCGAAGGTAATCAGCGCGCTTTCCAGCATTCCGGGTTTGTCAGCGAATCGGGCGACATCCTCCAGCGTCACCGCGCCGCGCCGCGGCTGACGATCCAGCGTCACCGTGCGCCGGAGCGAGGCGAGGTCGGCCGCCGCCGGGTAGGCCGCGCGCAGTTCGAGGGTCATGCTGTCGCCAGCGTCGGTCATGTCGTGCGCGAGCAGTTCGGCACAGTGTTCCTTGCCGGGTAGTTGCGCCTGGCCGTTCGGCACGGGCGTGGCGTGGCCGAGCGACGAGTTGACAAAGTGCTCGTAGCGTTTGGGGCCAAAGTACGCCTGGGTATAGCGGCCCCGGCCGGGGTCGGCGATCACCGACTCGCGCCCAAGATGCACGATCACCGCGCCCACGTCGTTCTGGTTGTGCATTTCCTGGTTGTGACCGCCCTTCGCCGCCAGCACCAGCGCGTCCGGGTCGGCGGGGTCGTAGCGGGCGATGAGCCAGTGCATTCCGCCGAAAAAGTCGCGGCGGGACGGCACGATCGTCGTGCCTGCCGCCGGGTCGGGCAGCCAGAAGAGGCTGCGTAAGCCCCAGGTCAGCTGGTCGCGGCGCCGGCCCGGCGTCTGGCGGTTCGCCAGGGTCATCAGTTCGGGAACCGCCAGGTGGCGCGACAGGAAGGCCAGGTGCGTGCTCGAAAAGCCG
>DASUBC010000073.1:0-14542 GCA_035763465.1 Thermomicrobiales bacterium | reverse complement strand
AACCCCCACGCGCGCTGTCGTGCCTGCCAGCACCGGCGCGGCCGAGCAGCGGCGGAAAACGATCGTCTTCGCCAGTGTCGTCCTCCTCATCGCGCTCTATCCACTCATTCACCCGGCGATTGACCAGGCGCTCCAGACGCAAACGATGTTTCCAATGATGGAGATCGCACTCTTCGTCATTCTGGCGCTCGGCCTCAATATCGTCGTCGGCTTCGCTGGCCTCCTCGACCTCGGCTACGTCGCCTTCTTCGCCATCGGCGCGTATACGGTCGCCTTCCTGACCTCGCCGCAGAGCGTGCTGGTGCAGGCGGGCATCAGCGCGCCCTTCTGGGTGGCGATGTTCCTCAGCCTCTTCGTTGCCGCGTTCTTCGGCGTGCTCCTGGGGGCGCCGACGCTCCGGCTGCGCGGTGACTACCTGGCGATCGTGACGCTGGCCTTCGGCGAAATCGTCCCCCGCCTCTTTCTGAACCTGGAAAAGTGGACGAAAGGGAGCAAAGGAATCAACCCGATCGCCAAGCCGCTGATCTTTGGCGGCTACCACGTCGGCGATCCCATCCCCGGCTTCCATCTCGTCATCGCCGGGCGCGAGGTGAACTCGGGGCAGGCGTCCTGGTACTGGCTGATCCTGTGCATCGGCCTAATCTCAATCTTTCTCATTATCCGCCTGCGCGATTCACGCCTCGGCCGGGCCTGGATGGCAATGCGCGAGGACGAAGTCGCCGCGTCGTTCATGGGCATCAATCTGGTGCAGACCAAACTGCTGGCCTTCGGTCTGGGCGCCTCCTTCTCGGGCTTCGCCGGCTCGCTCTACGCCTCCATCTTGCAGACGATTGATCCGTCGCAGTTCCAGTTCGACGTCTCGATCATTGTCCTGGCGATGGTCATCGTCGGCGGGCTGGGCAACATCTGGGGCGTGATTGTCGGCGGTTTCCTGATGGGCTTCTTCAATTTCTTCCTGGCGCCCAACGCCAACAACTGGCTCGACGCCATTGCACACGCGACCCACCTGGGGCTACTGGGCAAATTGCGTCTCGACGACAAGAAACTGATGATCTTCGGGCTGGCCCTGGTGTTGATGATGGTGTTACGGCCCGAAGGGCTGATTCCCAGCGCCCGGCGCAAGGCCGAAATGCACCCGGAGAGCGAAGACCTTGCCACTGCCGAACAGCAGACGCTCTACGACGCGGCCAGCGGGGGGGACAACTGAGATGGCGGAGACGGTAAATGGCGCGCGGCCCGACAGCGCTGCGATGGAACGCGCTTTCTTGCTGGAAGCGCGGCAGGTCACCAAGCGATTCGGCGGCCTCACCGCCGTCTCCGATGTTGATTTCACGATCCCCGAGCGCGGGATCGTCTCGCTGATCGGGCCGAACGGCGCAGGCAAAACGACGTTCTTCAATATCATGACCGGGCTGTACGTCCCGACCTCCGGCACGCTCACTTTCGCAGGCGCGCGGTTGGGCGGACGGCGGCCGGACGAAGTGGTCAAGCTCGGCATCGGCCGGACCTTTCAGAACATTCGCCTCTTCGGTAACATGACCGCGCTCGAAAACGTCCTGGTCGGCCACCACTGCCGGATGAAAGCCGGTCCATTCGGCGCGATCTTTCGCCCACCTTCGGTGCGAGCCGAAGAGCGCCGGGCGCGCGAACGGGCGCGCGAACTCCTCGCGTATGCCGGCCTGCCAGGTCGTGACGATGAATTCGCGAAGAACCTGCCCTACGGCGACCAGCGCCGCCTGGAGATCGCGCGGGCGCTGGCGACCGAGCCGAAACTCTTGCTGCTGGACGAACCGACCGCCGGAATGAATCCACAGGAGACGCTGCAACTCACCCGCCTGATCGATCGGCTGCGCGACGAGCTGGGCCTGACCATACTGCTCATCGAACACGACATGAGGGTCGTCATGGGCATCTCCGACCGCGTCAGCGTCCTCGACCGGGGCATGAAGATCGCCGAAGGCTCGCCGGAAGAAATCCAGCACGATCCCCAGGTCATCGAAGCCTATCTGGGCCGGGGCGCGGCGGAAGCGAGTGACGAAGTGACGAGTGATGAGTGATGAGTGACGAGGGGCGTGGGTGGCCTGGTGGGATAGGCACGGATTGAAATCCCGTGCTGGGCACACTGCGTGTGGCGAAGTGCGCGCCGCGCACTGTGATCCACCAACGTGTGGGCGCTCCCGGTGGGGGTCTGCCGCCAGTCCGCGCAGCGGACTTCGTCACCGGGGCACCCACCGCAGGTGGGTCGGGAGTGTCCAGGCCCGAATTTCAATCCGGGGCCACATCCCGCCAGGCTACCGCGTCTGACCTGTTACCCGCATCGCCGCCGCGCCGACACGGACCACTCGTCACTCGTCACCTGGAGGGACCGATGGCGCTGCTCGAACTGAACAATATTCATGCGTATTACGGCAATATCCACGCGCTCAAGGGCGTGTCACTCGCTGTCGAGCAGGGCGAGATTGTCAGCCTGATTGGCTCGAACGGGGCCGGCAAGAGCACGACCCTGAAGACTATTTCCGGCTTACTCCAGCCCCGGCAGGGCGAAATTCGCCTGGCCGGAAAGAAGCTCAATGGCGTGCCGGCGCATCGGGTCGTCGCGCTCGGCGTGTCCCAATCGCCCGAAGGGCGCAAGATTTTTCCGCGCATGACCGTGCTGGAAAACCTGGAGATGGGGGCCTTCGCCCGCCGGGGCGGTGCGGAGGTGCAGGCCGACCTGGAACGTGTACTCGAACTCTTCCCCCGCCTGCGCGAGCGGCTGACGCAGAAAGCCGGCACCATGAGCGGCGGCGAGCAGCAGATGCTGGCGATCGGTCGCGCCTTGATGGCCCGGCCGCAGGTGCTCCTACTCGACGAACCATCCATGGGCCTTTCGCCGGTGCTGGTGGATCAGATTTTCGACATTATCAAGGAGATCAACGCACAGGGCACGACAATCTTGCTGGTCGAACAAAATGCCCTGAAGGCGTTGGGAATCGCGGCACGCGGCTACGTCTTGCAGACCGGGCAGATTGTGTTACACGATAGTGCTCAGGCGTTGCAGCAGAACGAGATGGTCCGCAAAGCCTATCTGGGCGAGGAGTAAACCGCGCGCGATGCCTGAGCGCTGGTCCCTATATGAGTGAAACCACACGGGCGCGACGTCTGGCCCGCCTGCGGGCGCGGCTGGTCGAACGGCTGGCGCTGCGGGACGTATCGGTGCAGCTGCCCCGCACCGGCCACACATACCAGGTGCTGATACCGGCCGACCAGGACCGCCTGCTCGATGAAGCCGAAACCGACCCCGAGCAACATCTTCCGTACTGGGCCGAAGTCTGGCCGAGCGGCGTGGCGCTCGCCGACCTGGCGCTCGAACGCGCGGACGCGCTGGCGGGGCGACCGGTGCTGGAACTGGGCAGCGGCCTGGGCATTACCGCCACGGCCGCGCTTGTAGCCGGCGCCGAATTGCTGGCCGCCGACTACTCGCCCGTGTCGCTCGCCCTCTGTCGCTACAACGCGCTTCGCAACGCCGGGCGCGAACCACACACGCTGGCGATCAACTGGCGCGAGCCACCAGCGGAGTTGCTGGACCGCGCCGACGTGCTGCGTGGCTATCCCATCATCCTGGCCGCCGATGTGCTCTACGAGGCGCGCGACATCGCGCCCTTGCTCGCGCTGACCGCGCGCTTGCTAGCGCCCGCTGGCGCGCTCTGGCTGGCCGAACCGGGGCGCGAATCGTCGCGCCGCTTCCTGGCGATCGCGGACGAGCAAGGCTGGCAGCACGAGTCACTGGACCATCACGGCCCCTGGCCGGACGGCGGCGCCGTGCGTGTGGGTCTCCATTTTCTGCGGCGGCCGGCGGCCGACAGGTGACGGCCCGCACCCCCTGCCCCGCGACCCACTGCGGTGGGTACCCCGCCGTGTCACGGGCGAGGGGGAACACTCGTCAGCGCATCGGCCGTTCCCTCTCGCCTGCACGGCGGGAGAGGGGGGACAGGGGTGAGGGCTGCTTTCCCGCTGCTGCCTTTGCTGGTACACTTCAAATCCGAACGAATGCAACGAACTGCCCCTGCGGGGCGGCCTGGAACAGCGTGGTAGAAAGACGCGGAGGCAGAGACGATGGCAACGATGGACGTGCGGATGGAAGCGATCGTGCGGGCCACCGATGGCGAGACGCTTGGTCGCGTCTGGGGCATGGTGGTTCGCGTGCAAGGACGAGACACCCTGCTGACCGAGCTGCTGGTCGAAGGTGGCGCGTTCGAGCGGGATAGCGTGCTGCCCTTCTCCCTCGTTGGCTGGTCGAGTGATCAGCAGATTCTGCTGCGGGTCACCAAGGATGAGGCGCTGACCCAAACGCAGACCGGCGAACCGGCGGACGGCATTATCCTGTACCGTAATGACCCGGTCTATGCTGTGGACGCCCGCCTGGGACACATTCGCGGTTTCTACGTGGATGAGAGCGGCAAGATCAGCGACCTGCTGATCAATGATGAGGTCGGCCGCCGCCTGAGCATGGTCAGTATTCGCGGTGTGGACGACATCGAGGCGCACCGTATTGACCTGGCAAGCCGGATCGCCGCGATGGGTGAATTGCTGAAGCCCCCGCAGGCGTTCTACGAGCCGGTCGAACTCCGCAGCGAGGAAGAGCTGCTGAGTCACCACAGCCATGCCGAATGATGACGAGGCCGCTGCCGCGATTCCGCTGATAATCGTCACCGGCCCGCCGGGGACCGGCAAAACCACCATTGGCCGGCGTCTTGCCACCGACCTGCGCGTGCCCTACTTCAGCAAAGATGACCTCAAAGAGCAGTTATTCGACCAGCTGGGCTGGCACGACCGGGAGTGGTCGCGCCAGCTCGGCCGCGCCTGCGTGGCGCTGCTCTGGCAGATCGCCGACCACGAGCTAGCCGCCGGTCGCTCGGTGCTGCTCGAATGCAACTTCAGTCCGGCCCATGCCACCGAGGATGTGCGGGCGCTCCAGGCACGGTACGCGCTGCGCCCGGTGCAGATCAACTGCTATGCCGATGGCGCGGTGCTCTACGAGCGTGTCAAGCAGCGGGAACTCTCTGGCACGCGCCATCCCGGGCATGTTGGGCTGGACGCGCTCGACGACATCGCCGGGACGTTGCTGCGTGGCCGCGACGAGCCGCTGGCGATCGGCGGGCACACCTTCGAGATAGACACCACCGATTTCGCGCAGGTTGATTACCCCGGTCTGCTGGCCGGCGTTCGCGCGGCGCTAGCTGCTGCGGGCGACACGGTCCGGCTCGCTCGGCTCGACCACCTGGTGCTGACGGTGCGCGATCTCGCCGCGACCAGCGCGTGGTACGCGCGCGTGCTGGGCGTGAGTGTCGCAACCTTCGAGAGTGGGCGCACCGCGCTGACCTTCGGCGCGCAGAAGATCAACCTGCACGAAGCCGGGCACGAATTTGAGCCGAAGGCGGCGCGGCCGACACCCGGCGCCGCCGACCTCTGCTTCATCACCGCCGCGCCGCTCGCCGGCGTGATCGCGCACTTGCAGGCGTGCGCCGTGCCGATAGTCGAAGGGCCGGTGTCGCGCACCGGCGCGCGTGGGCCGCTCACTTCGGTCTACGTGCGCGACCCCGACGGCAACCTGATCGAAATCGCCAACGAAGCCCCGGCCGGTGGCGATGGTTGAGCCGCCACGCCACCTGGTGCTGATCAAGCACGCCCGGCCGGTGGTAACACCGGGCACGGCACCCACGGCATGGCCGCTGTCCGCGCAGGGGCAGACTGACTGTGCGCTGCTGGCGGCGCGACTGCGCCACTACCGGCCCGCGCGCATTGTCAGCAGCGACGAGCGCAAGGCGCGCGAGACGGCGCAACTTCTCGCACGTCACCTCGCCTTCATAGGCGACCTCGCCAGCATCCCCGGGTTGCGCGAACACGCCCGCACCCCCGCCGACTTCTTCCCGACCCAGGCGGCGTTCGAGGCGGCCGTGCGCGACCTGTTCGCGCATCCCGATACACTGGTCTTCGGCCAGGAGACGGCGAACCAGGCCCACGCGCGCTTCACCACCGCGATCGAGCAGCTGCTGGCAGATACCCCGGCCGGCGATCTCCTGGTCGTCGCGCACGGCACGGTGCTGACCCTGTTTGCCGCGCCCTACGCTGGTGGCGATCCCTTCACGTTCTGGCAGCAGCTCAGCCTCCCAGCCTTCATCGCCCTGGCGCTGCCAGACCTGCGTCCGATCGAAATCGTCTTCGCTCTCGACGCGCACGGCGACGCATAAGTCCAGGCTGGCATGAAAGTTGCATCCTCGGCGCCATAATCGTCGCGCTGCTGAGATACGGTCTGCCAGCCAGACGGCCGGAACCAGGTGGAGGAATAGGGGCAATGAAGATAACGCAGGTCGAATGGCTGCCGGTTACCAAGGCAGCTATGAAGGAATATAGCCGCGATGATATTGCGGGGCTGGCAGCGGAAATGGCGTACTGGATCGTCTTTTCGCTCTTTCCCTTCTTCGCCTTTCTGACTACTATCGCCGCGATCATCGGCCAGTTCATCGGGTCGGATCAGTTCATCAATAACGCCGTCAATACCGTGCTCGCGCAGGCGCCCCAGTCCACGCGCGATGTCGTTAAAGGGCCACTCAGCACACTCTTGCAGCCATCGGGCGGCGCGCTGACCGTCGGCGCCATCATCGCGGCGGTGCTGGCACTCAACTCCGCCTCTTCCGCCGTGGATACGACCCTCAAGGCGTTCAACCGCGCTTACGGCATTGAAGAAACGCGCAACTTCATTCTCAAGAAACTCATGTCGCTGGCGCTTACGCTCATCCTGGTCGTGCTGGTGGTTGGCGGCGCGCTGCTCATGTCGTTCAGCGGTACATTCGTACGCTGGTTACATCTCGGCGCGGCCGGCGGAATACTCGTCCGCATCGGCACATACATTGGCCCGCTCATCGCGATCAACCTGGCGCTCGCGATCCTGTACTGGCTTGGGCCGAACATCAAGCAAAGTTTTCAGTTCATCACACCCGGATCCATCCTGGCGACCATCGCGCTGATCGTCTTTAGCCTCGTCTTCGGCTTCTACGTCATCAAGTTCGGTCAGAGTTCCTACAACAAGACCTATGGCACGTTCGCCGGGATCATCCTCTTCCTCTTCTTCCTCCGGTTGGCGAGCACGATCGTGCTGCTCGGCGCGGAGTTCAACGCGGAGACCGCCAAACGCTATGACCCCGAGACGATTCGCGACAAAATTACCAACCCGCGCAAGCAAATCCCCGGTGAACAGCCCCAGCCAGCGCCCCAGGCCGCGCGCGAGGCCGGCGTAACGCCCGGGCAAGTCGCGCGCAGCAACGCCCCCAACGGCGCCACCGGCCGAACCGCAGCGATCCAGCAGGCCAATGGGGCATCGCCACAGTTGCCTGATGGCAAGGTTGACCAGGACATTGCCGAACGGCTGCGCGCCCTGCGCGAGCAACCCTTCGCGTCCGCCGCCGCCCGCGCGCACAACGAGCAAGCGCAACTCACGCCCGCCGAGCGCGCCCACCGCGCCCGCGCCACCTTTGCCGCGCTCGCCGTCTCCAGCGCGGCGGCGGTTGGCGGCGTCGTCGTCGGCGCACTGCGGCGCGTGCGCGGCTGAGAGACCGCCCTGCCGCGATCACAGAGGTAAACAGAATGCGGCCGACTGGCGCCAGGCACGCCGGTCGGCCGCAAGCATGTGGATGGCGGAATCTCGCGAGCGACCGGTTGCGCTGATGCTCAGCAGCTTATGGCTGCTTGCACGAGCCAGGCCGCCTTGTCACCCCTATGTCCAGGCGGTATGATTGCAGTCCATCGGGTCGCGTGCCACGCATAGCAGACTTGTGATCAGCAGGTCATTCTCCGTAGTGGCGAGCGTGTGACTGGAGGAGAGGTGGGGGATCCACCGGAACCACGTTCAGGAGCTGAGCAATTGCCGCGCCGCCACCGGCTGTGGGGACTTGACCCGCAAGCGGTCGAAGCCTGGGCTGATGGCGTCTGGAAGACGCATCTGCAAGAACTGGCTGCGTTGCGCGCCCAGGTCGCCGAGAGCGACCAGCAGCGGACGGCCGATGCCGAGGCGTTGCGCGCGGCCCGCCGCCGCGGTGAGGAGAGCACCGCGGCGTTGCAGGTCGCTCAGCAGCGCCTGGCCGAACAAGAGGCCGGCCTGCGCGCGGCCCAGCAGCACACCGAAACGTTGCAACAGGCGGTCACGGAGCTGGAAGCGCGCCGCCACGATCTGGAGCGGCGGCAAGAGATCATGCGCGAAGAAGCGATGGCGGCGGTCGCCGCCGCCTGGAAGAAAGCGCAGGGTATCGAGGAGCAGGCGCGACAACTCCTTGAGCACACGCGGGCGCAGGCGCAGCAGGAGGTGCAGGAACTGCACCGGCAGCGCGAACAGGAACAGGGGCGCTGGCAGGCGTCAATTGACGCCCTGCGTGGTGAGCAGATCCAGGCGATCACCGATGTCGAACGGATGGCCCACCAGCTGCTCAATTTCGCCGCGACGATGAAAGATGAGGTGCTGCCGTCCGGAGAACCGGGCCGCGCCGGCACGCCAGCACCCACGCTGGCGCCACCCGCCAGTGCGGCGCCTGGCGCCGCTGCGGCAACGCCGGCCAACGAACCAGGCGAGACGCCGGCCGCGTCCGATGCTGGCCTGACCACCGCGCTGGATGACCTGGAACAACTGCTGGAACCACCGCGCCGCCAGCAAGAGTAGTCGCGCCTGATCGCCCCGGTTCGCGCGGGTAGATCGCGTGGCTGTCCAGCCGACACACAGGCGTGCAGCGGCACTTTTCATGCCTTTTTACCCGAAACCGCTCAGCCGAGTTGAGCGTGCTGCCCGCGTTTGCGCGATAATCCCGTCGGCGCCGCGCCGCCACGCCCTTGCCAGGCGTTGGTCTGGCGTTTTATCTGACACACTGGCGCCCGACGAACTTTCCAGCTCACGTAAGGAGGAGGGAGATGGCTACCACCGGCGAAACGCGCTGGGCGCTCTCGCCCGACCGCTGTTTCAGCCCTGACCCAACCCGCCGCGCACTGGCCCGGCAGCTCTACGAGCCGGTCAAGGACTTGCCGCTCGTCTGCCCGCACGGCCATGTCAACCCGGCGCTGCTGGCCGACCCCGACGCGACGTTCGGTTCCCCGGCCGACCTCTTCATCATTCCGGATCACTATGTCTTCCGGATGCTCTACAGTCAGGGGATGCCGCTCGAAGACCTCGGCATCCCGCCGCGCGATGGCGGCGCGCATGAGACCGATCACCGGGCGATCTGGCGGCGCTTCGCCGAGAACTATCAGCTCTTTCGCGGCACGCCGACCGGCCTGTGGCTGGCGGCCGAACTGGTCGAACTCTTCGGCGTCACCGAAAAACTGAACGCGGCGAGCGCCGACCGCATCTACGACCAGATCACGGCCCGTCTCGCCGCGCCGGAGTTCAAGCCGCGCGCGTTGTTCGAGCGCTTCAACATCGAAGTGCTCTGCACCACCGACGCCGCCCACGACGACTTGCGGTATCACCGGACACTGCGCGCCGCCGGCGAGACGCGCGTGCGCCCCACCTTCCGTCCCGATGGCGTCGTCAATCTCGACGCGCCCGGCTGGCGCGCGAATATCGAGCAGCTCAGTGCGGTCGCGGGCGTCGCGGTGAAGGATTACGCCACCTTCATCCAGGCGCTGGAAGCGCGGCGCGCGGTGTTCAAAGAGCTCGGCGCGGTCGCGACCGACCACAGCGTGACCAACCCGCACACCGCGCGGCTCACCCGCGCGGAGGCCGACGCGATCTTCGGCCGCGCGCTGCGCGAGCAGGCCGAGCCGCACGACGCCGCGCGTTTCAGCGCGCACATGCTGATGGAACTGGCCCGGATGAGCGCGGAAGATGGGCTGGTGATGCAGATGCATTGCGGCAGTTACCGTAACCACAACGAATTGCTCTTCGATCGCTTCGGTCCCGACATGGGCGCCGACATCCCGACCCAGACGGAGTGGACCCGCAACCTGCACGCACTCTTGAACGAGTGGGGCAACGACCCGCGCTACCGGCTGCTCCTCTTCACGCTTGACGAAGCCACCTATGGCCGCGAACTCGCGCCGCTCGCCGGGCATTACCCCGCTCTGCGGCTCGGGCCGCCCTGGTGGTTCTTCGACAGCGTCCTCGGCATGGAGCGCTACCTCGACGCGGTGATCGAGACGACCGGTGCCGCCAACACCACCGGCTTCAACGACGATACCCGCGCCTTCGCATCTATCCCCGCCCGCCACGATGTCTGGCGCCGCGTCACCTGCGACTGGCTCGCCGGCCTGGTCGCGCGCGGCCTGCTCGACGACGAGGACGCGGCCGGCATGGCCCGGGACTTCGCGTACGACCTGGCGCGCGACGCGTATCGGCTGACGTAGTTGCAAGTTGGCAGGTTACAGGTTGCAAGTTCTCGGTAGGCGAAGGCGGTGGCAGGCTGCTACAAGTGGTTGCCAACCCCAACCTGTAACCTGCAACCTGTAACTTGAAACGGAGGAATAATGGCAGATCGCTTACTTGACCAGCTATTCGGCCTGGACGGCCGGGTCGCGATCGTGACCGGCGGCACGGGCACGCTCGGCGGCGCGATGGTGCAGGGGCTGGCCGGCGTGGGTGCGCGGGTCGGCGTGCTGGGCCGGCGTGGCGAGCGCGCTGAGGAAGTCGCGGCGGCGGTGCGCGCAGCGGGCGGCCAGGCACTGGCGCTGCCGGCCGACGTGCTCGACCGCGCTAGCCTGGAGCACGCCCGCGATACCGTGCTGAAGGAATGGGGCGGCATTGACATCCTGGTCAACGCGGCGGGTGGCAATGTGCCCGCCGCGACGCTGCCCGACGACAAGCACGTCTTCGACCTGCCGCAAGACGCTTTCCGGCAGGTCTTCGACCTCAACCTGCTCGGCACGCTGATGCCGACGCAGGTCTTCGGCGAGGCGATGGCCCGGCCGCGCGCCGGCGAACCACACGGCAGCATCGTCAATATCTCTTCGATGGCCGCGCAGCGCACGCTGACGCGCGTGATCGGCTATTCGGCGGCGAAGGCGGCGGTGGATAACTTTACGCGCTGGATGGCGACCGAGCTGGCGCGCAAGTATGGCGAGGGGCTGCGTGTCAACGCGATCGCGCCTGGCTTCTTCATCGCCGAGCAGAACCGTGCGCTGCTGACCAACCCAGACGGCAGCCTGACAGCGCGCGGCCAGACCATCGTCGCCCACACCCCCGCCGGCCGCTTCGGCGTGCCGGAGGAGCTGGTCAGTACGCTGGTCTGGCTCTGCGGCCCCGGCGCCGCCTTTGTCAACGGCGTCGTCGTCCCCGTGGATGGTGGCTTCAGCGCCTTCAGCGGCGTGTAGCGCAGTCGTAAGAGCGTGAGTCGTGAGTCGTGAGAGGGTTCAGGTCAGCACCGTGCTTGATTGCAGTCGCGGTGTT
Organism: Thermomicrobiales bacterium; assembly: GCA_035763465.1. Classification (GTDB taxonomy): domain Bacteria; phylum Chloroflexota; class Chloroflexia; order Thermomicrobiales; family CADCWN01; genus DASUBC01. The sequence continues at coordinate 3,138 of DASUBC010000073.1, read as the reverse complement.
CGTCCCCAGCAACTCACGACTCACGCTCTCACGCTCTCACGACTCACCTCAGCGCGACACCGGCGTCGCTGACGAGGCAGGCGCTGTGTTGATGAGCTGGTCAACTTGCTTCTCCAGCTCAGTGTAGAGCGTGTTTGCCTGATCTTGCGGCACTTTGCCCGACTTGACGGCGTTGTCAATGGACACGCGGCCGGCTGTAATCATGGCATCGCGAACCTGCTGCACGGTCAGGCCGTGCTCGCGCGCGATGTCGGCCACCGTCTTGCCACCGGCCATTTGCGTCTTCAACTCGCGTGGGTCAAGGCCGATCTTTGCCGCGCCCGCATCCCAGGCGGCCTGCAAGGCGTCGTCGCCAGGGCCATTCGCCTGCCAGCGGTCGCCCTGCTTGGCAGCCTGTGGCGGCTGCGTGAGCAGTGCGTCAACCTGCTTTGTCAGGCCGGCATAGGTAGCGTCGGCCTGGTCTTGCGCGAGCTGCCCGGCCTGCACGAAGCCATTTAGTTTCGCCTGGCCCGCCGCCAGCATCGCCGCGCGCAGTTGCGCGACGTCAACATGGTGGGCCTGCGCGATGTCGGCGATCCGTTGCGTGCCGAGTTGCTGCTTCAACTGGTCGGGCGTAACGCCCAGCATCGTCGTCAGCTGATTCAGCGCCGCTTCCCAGGCAGTCGCGAGGAACTTGTCGTCTTTCGACACCCGGTTCGCCACACCGCCGCTGCTCTGGCTACTTGTGTTGTTCGCGCCGCCGTTAAGCAACCCCGCAAGGCCAACCTGCGCGGCCTGCTGTTTGATCTTCGCGCCCTCGTTCTGGGTCAGTTTGCCGTCCCTGACAGCCTGATCAATGGTGTCGTTGACCGACGCGATGAAGTCATTGTTCATCGTCTGCTGGCTGACGCCCAGCCGGGCAGCGAAACGCGTGAGCACGTCGTTGACAAGTTGCTGCGTGTCAGCCGCGCTCGGGCCAGGCGTGCCGGCTGCCGGGCCGGCCGGCGTGGCGTTCGGCGAGCCGGGAGGCGCGGCGCTCACTGCCGCCCGCCCAGTACTGGTGAGCGCCAGCCCGATGACCAGGAGCAGCGCAACAATCCCCACCGAGCCAAGTAACCTCTTCCGCGAGAGCAGCATCGGCAACCTCCTTACTTCCAGTGACCAGCGACCGCGACAACTAGCGGCCTGTTGACCACTATGGCAGCCGATCATGACCGGGCGATGAAACGGGCGCGAGTCGGTGGTCGTCAATCGGCAGCGGGTTTGGGTCCGCGCGGCGCTAGGCTACCTGCGCGGCGCCGCTGATGGCAGCCGCCGAATGAATTCAGCGCTAGGGGCTGCGGCCACAAAGTCCCTCCGGGACTGGGTTCAGGACAACACCGGGGCTGAATGGTAACGCACAGATTCGCCACCCCAGTCCCGTGAGAGGCTTCGTGTCCGCAGACCATGTAGGCCCGGATTGAAATCCGGGGCCACCTCAGCGGCACCGCGCCCGACTGTTGACGCGGCGCTGACCGTAACTTACTGACGACTGACGACCGCCGACTGCCGCCTCGTCACTGCCTGTTCATCTTCGCGTCATGATCGTGTGCTTTAATCCGGTTCACCGGCTCCTGCCTGTGCCGCGCACCCGCGTGAGCGTCGCACGCAACCATAGAGGACGGACCGTGCGGATTCTGCTGATCGAGGACAACCGGCGGCTCAACGCGTCGCTTAAGGCATGTCTGGTAGATGAAGGCTATGCCGTTGACACCGCATTTGACGGCGAGGAAGGGCAGGAATACGCCGAAGCCGCGCCCTACGACGCCATTGTGCTCGACGTCATGCTGCCAAAGCGCGATGGCCTGGCGGTCTGCCGCGCCCTCCGCCGGCGGCGGATCAACACCCCGATTATCATGCTGACCGCGAAAGATGCTGTCGAAGATCGCGTGCGCGGCCTCGACAGTGGCGCGGACGATTATCTGGTCAAGCCGTTCGCGCTGGAAGAACTACGCGCCCGCCTGCGCGCTCTCCTGCGCCGCGAATCACCACGAAAGAGCGGCGTGCTGACCGTGGGCGACCTGACCGCCGATCCGGCGACCCACTTTGTGGAGCGTGCCGGCCGGCGGATTGACCTGACAGCGAAAGAGTACGCACTCCTTGAATACTTTCTGCGCCATCCCAACCGGATCATCACCCGTGAGATGGCCGAAGCGCATATTTGGAGTTACGATTTCACCGGCGCCTCGAACGTCGTGGATGTCTACATTCGCCGGTTGCGCCGGAAAATTGACGATCCCTGCGCCGTGAAACTCTTCGAAACCATTCGCGGTGCGGGCTACCGCTTGCGCGAACCTGTCGCCGCCCGATCGGAATAAGCCATGCCAAGATCAACCCGGCTGCCCGCGCCCTTTGGCAGCATCCGTGTCCGGCTGACGCTCTGGTATGTCGTCATCCTGGGCCTGGTCATGTTGATCTTCAGCGGGGTCGTCTACACCGCGCAAGAGCAGAGCCTCCAGGCCCGCCTGCGCGACAGCTTACGCACGACGAGCCAGCAGCTCGCCGCCACCTACGACCCAACCGACCAGCAATTGCACTTCACCGTCGCCTCGGCGAAGCAACTTGGCCGGACCGGCCCAGACGCCACCCCTGACACTTTAGCCGGCACACCGGTCTTCCAATCGGCCGAGGACAAGAAGAAGGAAGCAGCCCGTCTGCAAGCGCAAGCGCAGACCACCGTGCCGGCGATCTCTCTGAGTCCCACCACGACCGTGGCGCTCTTTGATATTCAGCAGGGCGAGTTCAGCCAGCCATTTGGCCCCGCGCTCGATGATGCGACGATGCAGGTACTCAGGAAGCAGATCGTCGCGGGCGTGCAAGCGCGCGATGGTTTCGTCTCGCCGCCATCAGGAACGGCAACGGCCGGCGCGCCCACTGCCAAATACCTGTTCTATGCCACCCCAGTTGTCGTCAAAGATACGGCCTTCGCCGTGCTGATCGTCGGCCAACCCGACGACACCCAAGCCCAACTACGGCAACTGGCGCTGACCTTGCTGCTCGCCGCGCCCGCGACGCTGCTGATTGCGGCGGTGGGCGGCTACTGGCTCGCCAGCCGGGCGCTGCGGCCGGTGCGCGCGATCACGCGCACAGCGCGGGAGATCGGCGCGTCCGACCTCAGTC
>DASUBC010000072.1:0-25623 GCA_035763465.1 Thermomicrobiales bacterium | reverse complement strand
TCCCACGGCCAGCGCAGCTGGTTGCCCCAGACGACGCTTTGTGTTTCGAAGGTCGTCGTGCCGGTCGCCAGCTTGGTATAGAGCGTCAGCAGCGCGAAGCTGAGCGGCGCGAGCGTTACCGCGAGCCAGGCCAGCCAGCGGCGCCGCCCTGCCCGCCATTGCTGGAACGCCTCCCAGGCCAGCGGTAGGGCGAGCACTACGCCCTGCACGCGTACCAGCCCGCAGAGCAACGCCAGCGCGCCCACCCAGCCCCACCGCTCCTCGCGGGCCAGGAGGATAGCCCAGACTGCCAGGCAGAGAAAGAGCGCTTCGCTGAAGGGCGCGAAGAAGAAGAAGGCTGTGGGAAAGATCGAGATATACAGCACGGTGTTGCGCGCCAGCGCTTCATCAAAGTCGCGCGTGATCAGCCGGTAGAGGCCGGTCAGGGCTACGATATAGGCCAGGCCCGTGACGACCAGCCCGCTGAGGGTCAGATTCCCGCCGAACACGAACCCACCGGCGCGCTGGAGCCAGGGGAAGAGGGGCAAGAAATTGACCGAGGGATCGCCCCGCTGGTAGCCAAACGCGGCGACCTTCTCATACCAGCAGGCGTCCCAGCGCAGCCAGACCCCTTCGAGCAGTAAGTCGAGGCCCTGGCGGTGACCGGGAATGTAGCCGGCCTGGTCGCAGGTTTCGGGCATGGGCGCCAGCCGCGCGATCGTCCACGCCAGCGCGGAGAGCACGACGCGCAGGGTGACGAAGAGCCAGAGCGCTTCGCCCAGGCCGCCGTGCAGCGCCGCGCGCCCACCGGCCAGCAGGCGCATGGCGAGCGGTGCGCGGCGCGTGGCCGGCTCGGTTGCTGGCTGTGCGCGCTCAGCCGGTGGCGATTGTGTAGACATACCGCCTTGCATGACGCTGGCTTACCGGATCGCGATCGTCGCGGCGTCCTCGTCCTGAGCGTACACCGTCTGCTGATCATCGGAGATAACGGCGACCGCCAGCCGGTAGTTCCCTGGCGCGACATTCTGCCGTGTCCAGATGATACTGGTCTGGCGGCGCTGTCCTGGCGCCCAGGCCACGTCCGCGACCCAGCCGCCCCAGGTCATCTGCCCATCAGGCGTATACACGGCGAATTTGACGCGCGTGTGCGCGGCGACGCCGCTGTGATTGACGATCTGCGCCCAGCACATAACCTGCGCTGGTCCCTGATCGGCCGGGAGATTGAGGGTGCCGGCGGCGACGATCGCGATGTCCGCCGGGGTATCCGCCGCCACGCGACCGCCGCCGAGACCATGCGCCAGGTCGAGGGGTGTGCTGAAGAGCAGGAGGGTGATGGCGAGCAGCACGGTGATGGCGCTCATTATCCCGCGCGACGCCGTGCGCCTGGTTGTGACCACCAGACCAACGGCGCCAAGCGCGGCGACGGCCAGCAGCACGAAGAGCGGCGCGAGGCCGGGCAAGCCCCAGCGCAGCCAGCCGAAATTCGGCGCGAGCACCCGCCCGACCAGGAGTGGAACCCAGAGTTGGCTGAGTGGCGCGGTCAGGCTCTCCGGGGTGAAGGGTGAAGTTATGGTGATGAGGAGCTGAATGGCGATCGAATAGGCCAGTTCGGCCAGGAGCAGGGGGCGAAAGACAACTGGAACAAACGCCACCAGCGCCGCCGCGAAGGGGAGCGCGGGAATCAGGTAGCGTGGGCCGGGCACGGCGCCACCAATTGGTGCGAAGTAGCCAGCATTGAAGATCAGGAAGACCAGAGAAATCACGCCGCAGACCAGTACTTCACGCCGGATCTCGCGCCGGCGTAGCGCCACCAGACCAAGCGGGACGAAGACCAGCCAAGGGGAGAGGAACAACAGTCCCCGTGGGCCGAAGGTGATTGTGCTGAGTGTCGTCAACCGGGGCATGGTAACACCGAGCAGCCCTTTACTGGTCTCCTGTTGAAAGCCCGGCAGGGCCAGGGCGTTATAGCTCAGCATCAAGGGTGAACCGAAGGACACCAGATTATACGCGCCCAGCGCCAGCGCGGACGGGATGCCGCCCGCGACAACCAGGAGCAGCGCCCGCCGGCTTTGGACAAGCGCGTAGACGAGTAGCACCGCGACGCCCAGCGCGGCAGGAATCTCGGTCAATACGGCCAGCCCGGCCAGCACACCGGCTAGCGCCGCGTACCAGGACGGCGCGTCGCGACCAGCGCGCCAGAGCGCATAGAACGCCGCGAAGAGCAAGAACGCCGCCAGCGCGTGCGAGTAATACATGGTCGCGAACGGCAAGGCGATCGTGCCCAGTCCATAGCCCAGCGCGACGGCGAGCGCCCACCACTCTGCGACGGCGGCGCGCAGAAAGCGATAAAGCAGCAGCACCAGCAGCGCGGTTGGCACACCGGAGAGGCCAAAGGCAAGCGCCTGGACTGCCCGGTCAGGCTCGACGACGCCATTACCAGCTACCCTGGCGGCGAATCGCAGCGCCAGGTAGATCGGCGCCCCCAGGAATGACGCGCCCGGTTGTTTGTTCGAGTAGTAGTGCCCCTGATAGACGGACGTGTCGCCGGTATTCTGCACGTAGGGGTCAATGCGCGTGGTGTGGTCGTCCACAAGCGCGACGACCAGATCGTAATGGCTATATTCGTTCCAGGCGGCTATCTGCTGAAAGTACCCGTAAAAGACGAGGAGCATGAGCACGAGCAGGATTTCGCGCCAGGTTCGCGCAGCCAGGCCCGCGCGCGGCGCTGGTGCGGCTGGAACAGCGTCTGGCTCAGGTTCCGGCGCGCCGGCAGGTTGTGTCTCAGTGAGTGCAGTCATGGCCGGGTGTCGCTCCTCCGCGCAACGTCAGGGAATCGTGCGGAACGGGAAGTAGCCGTAGAAGCCGAGCAGCACCGCGCCGATGAAGGCCCAGCGCACCAGGCGTGGCATCCAGGGGGCGGCGAAGAACTGGCCCGCCGCGATCGCGACGGAGGGGATCACCGGCAGGAAGTAATAGATGTAGGAAATCCGGTGCCCAATTTCAGCGGCCGGCCAGTAGGGTCCATAGGTGACGAAGAACAGCGCCAGCGCCATGAACGACAGATCGTCCCGCTCCTTCCAGGCCAGATAGATCGCATAGGCGATGCCGATCGGCGCGCTGGCGATGACGTACGGGTTCATCGCGCCCCGGAACTCAATGATGGCGCGCACGCTCTTGATTTCGTCGCCCACTTTCACGGTCACGTCGGTGCGGAGGTAATTCATTGGCACGTCGTTGAGGAGCCACTGCCAGGGGTTGCTCTCCTGCCCCTGTGGTCCACCTTCGCGGGTGAGGGCGAAGCCGTAGGCAAAGATATGGTGGAGGTGATCGAGCGGATTCTTGTACTGGCCCCAGAAGTTGTCGAGGAGGCCAAGCAGCCAGGGATAGACGGCGACGAAGACGATGCAGGTAATCGCCAGCGGGCGCAATTGCCGCCAATCCCAGCGTTTCGTCGCCACGCGGTCACGCAACAGGCGCAGCGCTTCGTAGGCGACCAGGATGCCGAGACCATACATCCCGTTGATCTTGCAGAGGGTCGCGACGACCAGCGCCAGCCCCGCCAGGGCGGGATGCCCGTCGAGATACCAGTAGACGCCGAGCAGCATAAAGCAGACGAAGAAGATGTCGAGCGTCGCGATGCGGCTGTGGACGAAGACGAGGTTATCGAACGCATAGAAAAAGGTAGCGAGCAGCGCGGCGAGATCGCTGCCGCCCGCGCGCTGGACGATGCCGAAGATGAGTGGGATCGAGAGCGTGCCGATGATCACGCTGGGCAGACGCCAGCCGAAGCCGTTGTCCCCCAGGAGGCGCGTCGAAGCGGCGATCAGCAGCTTTGCCAGTGGCGGATGCTCGGTGTTCGGGTCGAGACCGCGCTGCTGGTCGCGGTAGGGCGCATCGTCCGGCAGCGGGAGATTGAGGATGACCCGCACCGCGTTCACATAGTACTTCTCATCGAAGATGAGCGCGCCGGCGGGCTTATCCAGCCAGAGAAATCGGAAGAAGAGCGAGACCGCGACGAGGATGAACAACACGATCGGCGTCCAGTGGACCCGTTGCAAGCGTTCGTATTGCGGCCGGAAGCGCGCGAACCGGCGCTGCAATGCCTGCCAGCGTGCCGGCGCGGGGGATGGCGGAGCCGGGGTAAGCTCGACCGCGTCAGTCTCCGCAAGCGCGGAATCACTCATGCCGTTTGCCCTCCGCACTGGTATTGCCGAACACGCATACTCCTGATAACCGTCGCCTGAAAGTACGTTCGGCTCCCGAGTGTCCCAAATGCAGACAATCAGATGGGAACATTATCCTATAGGCGGAAAATGCCTTGTCCTGGTATAGTGACACCAGTACGGAACTGTATGCAGGCGGTTCCGGCCTAACGGAATATAGCGGAATCCGCTGAAAAGGGCAAACCCATCGCGAGGTGGGGACGCAAAGCCAGGGATCTCGGCGCCAGCCGAGGCCGCCCGGCCGCCAGCACCGAGGCTGTGCCCTGTGGCGTGCGCGTCCACAGGGCATTTTGTTTGCCATGGTGCGCTGGCTCCGATGCAGTGATTCGCGTTCGCGCGAAGAATGTGAGGAACTATGCGCCGATCTATGATTGTTGTTCTGAGTAGTATGCTTGTCGCTCTCTCGCTTCTTCTGACTGGTCTGAGCGCCCCGGCGGTCCACGCAGCCGACACCACAGTCTACCCAACTGGCTTCAGCGTCAGCCCACTCTTCCAGAGCTTCTTTACGGCGAACGGTGGTGTCGCGATCTTTGGCTATCCGCTGACCGGCGAAATCACCGAAGGCGGCCTGACTGTGCAGTATTTCGAGCGCAGTCGCTTCGAGTATCACCCCGAGTTCGCGGGCACGGCGAACGAGGTGTTGCTCAGCCGGCTGGGGTTCGACCAGACTGCCGGCCGCGCTTTCCCACCGGCGACGGGTGTGCCGGATACGAGCCAGGCTGACTTCTTCCCCCAGACCGATCATACGCTGCGCGGCGGTTTCCGCGCGTACTGGTATAGCCACAACGGTTTGCGCCTCTTTGGCTATCCGCTCTCGGAGGAACTCGCCGAGCGCAACGCCGACGACGGGCAGACGTACACGGTGCAGTACTTCGAGCGGGCGCGGATGGAGTGGCACGCCCAGACAGGCGAAGTGCTGCTCAGCCGCCTCGGCGCGCAGGCATTCACCCATGCGTACGCGACCCAGCCGCCGGCGCCCGCGCAGAATCTGGCGCAGATTGACGGCTATGAGCAGCAGACGCTGGCGGTGTTGATGGCGGCGCGCAGTGCGGCGGGGTTGCCGCTGCCGGAGCTCGATAGCACACTGGTCGGCCTGGCGCGGCAGCGCAGCGCCGATATGGCCACGCGTGGCTATTTCAGCCATGTTACCCCCGAAGGCGCGACAATCTTTACCATGCTGAATAACGCCGGCGTGCCGTGGAATGTCGCCGGCGAAACGATCGCGCGCAACAACTACGCGAACAACGAGACGGCCACGGTCGCGGGCCAGGCGCTGCTGAACAGCCCGGCACATCGTGCGGTGATTATGGATCCCCAGTACAACTATGTTGGGATCGGCCACGCGGTTGACGGAAACGGACTGCATTACTACACGGTCGTCTTTGTCCGGCGGTAGCGCCAGGAGCGAACGCCACGTCGCTCGGCCATGATGCCCTGACTACTTCTGCCCTGCATATGCCGTAGCCCCCGGGAGCACCCCCGGGGGCTACGGCTTGTGGTCTGATCTCCTGCAGCTGATTGGGCCGCTAGTCGTTACGCCGCGGCAGGAGGACCGCTGCGCTCGCACTTGCGCCAGCCAGCAAGAGCATCAGTAGCGCACCCAGCCACAGCAGCTGGCGAGTGGCCTGCTGCTGCGCCAGGCCGGCGCTGTAACCACCACCAGTATTGGGCATCGCGGTCGGGATATTGACCGCCGTGGTTGGCGAGACCTCGTTCGTCGTGGTGTGCTGCACCGTCGCCTTGATGATCTGCGTGGTCGTACTGTTGCTGCTCGTGATACCGAGCACCTGGGTTGTCGAGGCGCTGCTGCTCGAGCTCGATGACGGCGTGCTGGATTGCTGCGTGGTTGAGCTACTGCTCGAACTCGGCTGCGTGTTGCTGCTCGTCGTGCTGGACACCTCGTTCGTCGTCGTCGAGCCTGTAGTCGTGGATTGTGTCGTCGGCACGGTGGTCGTGCTACTCGATGTCGTGCTCGCGGTCGTCGTCGGCACGGTCGTGGTGGACGCTGTGGTCGTTGTCGCCGTTGTTGTGGTTGGCTGTGTCGTCGTTGTGGCTGTGGTCGTCGTGGTCGTTGGCACAGTCGTGGTAGACGCGGTGGTCGTCGTTGTCGTCGGCACAGTCGTCGTAGACGACGTTGTCGTGGTGGACGGTGTCGTCGTAGATGATGTTGTGGTCGAGGTCGTGGTGGTCGGGACCGTGGTCGTGCTACTTGTCGTCGTGCTGGTGGATGTCGTGGTCGTGGGTTCGGTTGTTGTTGACGACGTCGTTGTAGAAGACGTGGTCGTGGTTGGCTGAGTCGTCGTCGAACTCGACGTTGTCGTGCTCGTGGTCGTCGTCGGGACAGTCGTTGTCGAGCTCGACGTGGTGCTGCTCGACGTCGTGGTGGTTGGCTCGGTCGTCGTGCTGCTGGTTGATGAGGTTGTGCTCGACGATGTCGTTGTCGTCGGCTCAGTAGTGGTGCTGCTGCTCGATGTCGTGCTTGACGTGGTTGTGGGTACCGTAGTGGTCGAGCTGGTAGTCGAAGATGACGTCGTTGGCACGGTCGTCGTGCTTCTGGACGTCGTGGTCTTGGTGGTCGAAGACGATGACGAGGACGAGGACGTCGTCGTGCTGCCGCAATTGATGCTGGGCGACTTCGCGGTTCCCGCGTTCGAGATGGCCGGTGAAGCGCTCACGGAGTCAACCCGATTGTGGACGGGCTGCACGGGATAGCTGAAGCTCGCACTCGAACTATTGCTGAATGAGACGGTAATTGTTGGGCCGATGGGGTAGAACTGGCCGCTCGATCCCTTTGTCATGGGTTGCAACGTAATCGTGCCGGTGTAGTTCCCGCTCAGGGTGATGGAGCCGCCGCCGTTGCAGTTGATGTTAATAGACGCGATCATGACCGACTGCGACGAGGTAGTGGACGACGTCGTAGATGGTTTGCTCTGTGGTTGGGGCGCGGCGGACGCGCTGGGCGTCCACATCAGCGCCGCCATCATCAGCACCATGCTGGTGAGCAGCGAAACGCTGCACGCGCCCCACAGGAAACGTGCGAATCGCCGCAGCGTCCGTGGGCGCTGTGGATTAGATCCAGTGTTCCGTTGTCCTGGTCCCTGATTGGTCGCCATTTGCCCCTCCTTGCACCGACTCGGGACAGGTACCGTCCCCATCCCAAAAAAACAACCGGCCCGCGTAATCGCTGGCCGGTTGCACCACTGGCTCGCCACGAACGTAGGTGCCCAACTACCCGTTCGTGGGTCAACGCCGCCATCGCCAGGTTGTTAATGGCCAGAGCCGCTCCGGCCAGAGACGTTGGCGTGAACGAACGCCAGACATAAAGAAAACCGGCCATGCACATTGCTGGCCGGTTGCACCACTGGCTCGGCGCGGACTCAGGTGCCCAAATACCATCCGCGCGTCGTCGCCGCCATCAGTATGCGGTTGTTGGTGTCGTGGCAGTGTGGCAGGTCAGACCCTAGCGTGAGCAGCCGGCCACTCTCTGCGACCAGGAAACGCTCGCTCTTACCGGACCCAGGCCAAAAACTAGTGAAATAGCAACCAGTCTGGCCTGCCACGATGGTGTTGCGTGTCTACAGTGTTACTGCTGCCAACAATACCACCACGTTTTCCTCTACCCAGGATAGCCAGGTCGGGCTAGTTCGCCTAGAGCCATTCGTATGGGACTTTTGTCCTTTTGGGGCGCGCTGTTCGTTCAGACGTAGGAATCGGAATCGCCGAGCGGCTCACTTTCGTCCTCGTCGCCAGGTGTCAGCAAGGCGTCGAGGGCGCGCTTCGCGGTCGGCCAGTCATAGCCCCGCCGCTGGAGATACGCCCCGAGCCGGCGGCGCTGGGTCGGTTCGTCGAGCGCGCGCAGTTGCGGCAGGCGCTTGCGCGCGAGCGCGAGCGCGTCGGCGTCTTCGTCGAGTGCAGTGTCGGCCAGCGCCTGATCCACGGTCTCCCGTGCGACGCCTTTTTGCCAGAGCTCCTGGCGCAGCAGGCGCTTGCCGCGCGGTTGATTGCTACCGCGATTCTCGATCCAGTAGCGCGCGAAACCCTCGTCGCCAATGTAGCCCCAGCCGGCCAGCCGGGCGATGACCGCGTCAATGACGGAAGGGGGCAGGTCTTTCTTCGCCAGGCGGTCGCGCACTTCGCGAATGCTGCGCGGACGCACGGTGAGAAAGGCCAGCGCCTTGTCCACCGCTTTGCCGAGTTCGTCCGCCGCGCGCAGCTCGGCCACGGTGGCGGCGGTGAGCAGTTGCCCAACACGCAACCCGCGTTCCTCGGTGGCCTGTGTCGCGAGCGCCAGCGCGAACTGACCATCGAGGAAGATATTGACGCGCGCGGGGTTGCGCTGCTGCGGCGCGATCCGCGTGATCGTCCCGCCTGGGTGCGGTGGCGCGACTGGGTTGTCCTTGTCGTTCATGGTTGTCTGGCCCAGAAACGAACGTGCGGGGCGTGAGCGCCCCGCACGTCCACTCGTTGTTCAGCGCGGGCGACTATTCTTCGTCGTCCAGCAAATCGTCGTCGTCATCGTCTTCCAGCTTCAGCGGCGCTTCGGTAAGCGGCGTCGGCTGGAAACCGGCGGTAGGCGCGGTCGAGCGAATGCGCCCTTCAAGGTCGGCCATCAGGTCCGGATTGTTCTTGAGGAAGTCCTTCGCGTTCTCGCGACCCTGGCCGAGTTTCTCCTCTTCAAGGTAGAAGAAGGCACCGCTCTTGCGGACGAGGCCGAGGTTGACTGCCGTATCGAGAATGCTGCCGGACTTCGAGATGCCTTCGTTGTACATGATGTCGAACTCGGCCTGCTTGAAGGGCGGCGCGACCTTGTTCTTGACGACCTTGACCCGCGTGCGGCTGCCGGTGACGTCCTGGCCGGTCTTGATTGATTCGATGCGCCGCACTTCCAGCCGCACCGAAGCGTAGAACTTCAGCGCCCGGCCACCGGAGGTTGTCTCGGGGTTGCCGAACATGACGCCGATCTTCATGCGGAGCTGGTTGGTGAAAATGACGCAGGTCTTCGAGCGATTGATCGCGCCGGTCAACTTGCGGAGCGCCTGCGACATCAGCCGCGCCTGGAGGCCGACGTGCGAATCGCCCATGTCGCCGTCAATTTCAGCGCGCGGCACGAGCGCCGCCACAGAGTCCACGACGACGACGTCAATCGCGCCCGAGCGCACCAGCGTCTCGGTAATCTCCAGCGCCTGCTCGCCGGTATCGGGCTGTGAGACCAGGAGATCGTCGAGGTTCACGCCGCACCGCGCGGCGTAGAGCGGATCGAGCGCGTGCTCGGCGTCTACGAAGGCGGCGACACCGCCCATGCGCTGCGCCTCGGCGATGATGTGCTGGCAGATGGTCGTCTTACCGGACGACTCGGGGCCGTATATCTCGGTGATGCGCCCGCGCGGCACGCCGCCGACGCCGAGCGCCAGGTCGAGCTCGATCGAGCCGGTGGGAATGACCTCGATCGCCATGCGCGCGGCCGAGTCGCCCATCCGCATGATTGAGCCTTTGCCAAACTGCCGCTCGATCTGCGAGATCGCTACGTCAATCGCACGGTCCCGTTCGGCCAGGCCACGTTCCGTCGTGCTATCCACCTGTTCCACCTGTGCCTTGCTTGCGCCTCGTCCTCGCCCCGACATCGGGTTCCCTCCACTGCTCCTACTCCACGGGAACCACCCCAGCGGCCCGGACGAGGCTCCCGATCGCCCGGTGGTCAGAAAATTTGTTCTAGGGAATAATAGCCGATCCGTGCGTGGATGTCAAGTGGGCCAGGGTGGCCTTTGCCCGCGTCCGAACGCGGGCAAAGTGGTCGTCTCGCCATGATCAGAGGCGCTCGAAGCGCACGATAGGACGGACAAACAACACCGCGCCGCCCACCTCGACATCGAAGCGCTCGGGCATCGCGAGCGGGCTGGGATCGAGCGCGCTCGCATAGGGCAGGTGGAGGCGATGGCGACGGCCGCAGTGCTGGCTGACGAGCGCCCGCACGGTCGCCACCTGCTCGGCAGGCACGCCGATCAGCACCGTGCTGGTCGCGCCGCGCCGAAAGCCGCCGGTCGCGATTTCGGTCGCGCCGATCCGGGCAGCGCGCAATGCCGCCAGGAGCGCGCTGGCGTCGCCCTCCTGCACGACCGCGACCACCAGCTTCATTTCGATGTCCGCAGCCTCGCCAGCCTGTTCGCTCATCCTCGCCCCCACACGCGCCGCCGCCCTGTTCGCGTCATCATACCGCGTGGAATAGGAACGGGGAACCGCCAAGACGCCAAGAGATCACCAAGATCGCCAGGAGAAATTCGTTGATTTCTCTCAATCTTGGCGTGCTTGGCGGTTCGCCGCCCCAGCGTTCAGGCGGCGGCGGTGCGATTGCCACCCAGGCGCCGCGCTTCGTGGAGCGCGGCGGTCGCGCTGGCGAGGAGTTCGGCGGTGGTAACCCCGTCAACGGGGAAGAGCGCGATGCCGATACTCGTGTCGAGGTACTGGTGTTCGCCGTTGAGCGCCAGCGCGGGATGGCGATGAATGTGGTGCAGATACCGGCGGGCGGCGATGCGCGCGCCGTCGCTCGTACTCTCGGCCAGCAAGAGTACAAACTGGTCGGCGGAGTGCCGGCCAATGAGGTCAATGTCGCGGCAGGCGCCGTGTAAAATCGCCGCGAGACTGTTCATCAGCCGCTCTTGCGTTGGATCGTCCCAGCGCTGCCCGAAGTCGGCGTACCGGTCCAGCCCGACGGTCAGCACCGCCAGGTTGCGCCGCGTGCGCCGGGCACGCGACAGTTCACGCCTGAAGTGCTGCCAGAGCGCCTCGCCTTGCACGATACCGGCGAGCGGCGCCCGGTCGTCGGCACGGTCGCGATTGGCAGGCTCTCGGCGCAGCGTGCTGAGCAGCGCCCCGAGCAGCGGCGCGAACTCTTCGAGGGCATGTTGCCAGCCCGGCAACGCCGAGACAGCCTGCCGTGCGCGCAAGATCAGCACCCCGTGCAGGCTGCCACCGGCGATGAGTGGCAGCGCGAGCGTTGGCGCCGGTAGCGGCGCGGTGAGCGTGCGCCATTCGAGCGCTGCCTGCGTCGCCAGGACGGCAGTCTCTGGTGGGCTGTCGGGCGATGTGAGCGTTGGTTCCAGTCTGGCCGACGGCGCGGCGTCCGTGCTGAGCCAGAGATCGGCCGTGGCGTCACAGAGCGCGCCAAGGCGTTGTAATGGCGCGCGCAGCTGCGTCGGCCCCGTGGCGCTGGTAGACAGGAATCCACCAATCTCCGCCGCCACCGACCACAAGACCTCGCCCCGGCTCCCCCCAGTCACCGCCGTCTTACTCCTCCGAAATCCGCGCCGATCCGCTCTGGCTGCCTCAGTATATCGGGCGTGCTGTGGGCAGACTAGAGACAAGTGGCAAGGAGATTAGTACTAGGCGGCGGTGTGCAACAGAGGCACATGTGAGCATATCTGCACGAGCTAGCCGTCCGTTAGCGGCAATACGCGGGCGTAAACCGTCGAGGTATCTACCATGACGCGTTGCGCCATTCCGCCACCCTATGCGCCCAGCTGGGGCCGGCTGCTCACCTCCGCAGGCGGGCCGCCAGGGCCGCGCGGAGCACATCGGCGACGATCCGCTCCTCGCCCGGCTGCATCGTCTGTGTATTGATCACGATGCTGTTCGGCCGGGCGCTCGGCCCGTTCGGCTCGAACAGGAAGACGCGCGGATCGCCTGTCTCCAATGCGACCACCACTTCGTGCGCGACCACGCCTGTCTCCGGCGCAATGACGAGCTCGGTACGCGGGGTGATATGTTCGCGCTCGTCCGCCAGGACGGCGACGGCGACGCCGGGCAGCCCCCGCAGCCCTTCGGCCATCGTCTCGGCCTGCGCCCGCCAGCGCGCGGTGTCGGCGGCGTGGTCACGCCGCAGGTACGCCTCCAGCGCGACCACCAGCCCGACAATGTCCTCCTTGGCCGCCTTGGCTGTCCGACCGACACTGTGATGGGGGCTGCCATTCAGAGCGGCGGCGCGGATCAGGTCGGCCCGACCGGCCAGGATGCCGGAGGATTGCGGCCCGCCGATGCCCTTGCCGCCGCTGTAGGTCACCAGGTCCGCGCCCGCCGCGATGGGGCGTTGGAGATTCGCCGCAGGCGGCAACACTGCTGCCGCATCCACCAGCACCGGCACGCCGTGCTGGTGGGCGATCGCGCAGGTCTCGGCCAGGGAGAGCACGCCGCGCCCGGCCCAGGGCGAGAGCAGGTAAACCACCAGCGCGGTGTGCGGACCGAGCGCCGCCGCCAGCTGATCGGGATGGGTGCCGTGGGCGTAACCGACCTCGACGATCCGCGCGCCGGCCGCGCGCACACTGTGGTCATAGCCGTTCCGGTGGGCACGGTGCATGACGACCTCACCGGCCAGCCCCGTCGTGTCCGGCAACTGTTCGATGGCTGCGGGATTCTCGCCCGCGATGCACGCCGCCGTGCCGAGCAGCAGCCCGGCCGCCGCCCCGCCGGTGACCAGCCCGGCCTCCGCGCCGGTCGCGCGGGCGATGACTTCGCTGGCCGCTGCCTGGAGCTCCTCCAGCACAACGTAGGCGCTCGCCGCCTCGCGCATTGCGTCGAGCACTTCGGGCGCCATCAGCGAGCCGCCAAGCCGGGTGTGGGTGCCGCGCGCGTTGATGATTGGCCGCACTTCGAGCCGCGTGTAAATATTCGCCATGTGTGCCCTGTCCCTTTCTCTCAGCAGGCGTGCCGGAAACCCGCCGCGAAGCCATGCGCTGATACCTGTTGCCGCCAGCAGCCACCGCGTTCCTTGGCCGGTCATCCCACGCTGGCTCCTCCACGCCACGGCAACCCGACGGCGGCAGCATAGTAGCATGACCATACGTCAGCCGCAGATCGTGCTGGCACTGCTTCTGCGGCGCACTGATACATGAGTGGACCGGCGTATCCCCGCCCGCCGCTTGTGCTTGCTCAGGGAAAACCTTGGCACGCACTACCAGGGGCGCTGGATATACGAGAACGCAGGAGGTGGGCAAGATGCGCGCGATGGTGCTGGAACAGCCGGGGCAGCCGCTGCAAGCGCGTGATGTACCCGTGCCCACGCCTCGAGCCGGACAGGTGCTGCTCCGGGTCGCCGCCTGCGGCGTCTGCCGCACCGATCTGCACATCGTAGACGGCGAACTGCCCGATCCCACGCTGCCCCTGATCCCCGGCCACCAGATCGTCGGTGTCGTCACGCAAGTGGGCAGGGGAGCAACACGGTTCGCGCCGGGACAGCGGGTCGGAGTGCCCTGGCTCGGCTGGACCGATGGCGACTGCGCCTACTGCCGGGCTGGTCAGGAAAACCTCTGCGACCATGCGCGCTTCACCGGCTATCAGATCAACGGCGGTTACGCGGAGTATACGGTCGCGGACGAACGCTTCTGCTTTCCTATCCCCGCCGGCTACCCGGATGAGCAGGCCGCGCCGCTGTTGTGCGCAGGCCTGATTGGCTACCGGGCGTTCCGCCTGGCGGGCGACGGACATCGGCTGGGTTTGTATGGCTTCGGCAACGCGGCCCACCTGCTCGCCCAGGTGGCGCGGCATCAGGGTCGCGCGGTGTACGCCTTTACCCGGCCTGGCGACACGGCGACTCAGGATTCAGCCCGCGCGCTCGGCGCCGTGTGGGCCGGCGGCTCGGACAGCCGGCCGCCCGAACCGCTCGACGCCGCGATCCTCTTCGCGGCGGCCGGCGAACTCGTGCCGGCCGCGCTTGGCGCGGTGCGGAAAGGCGGTGTCGTCGTCTGCGCCGAGATTCACATGAGCGACATCCCGTCGTTTCCCTACGCGCTGCTCTGGGAGGAGCGCGTGGTGCGGTCCGTGGCGAACCTGACGCGGCAGGACGGCGAGGAGTTCCTGGCGCTGGCTCCGCAAGTGCCGGTGCGAACAGCCGTGCAGTCATTCCCGCTGACGGCGGCAAATGAGGCGCTGGCGGCTCTGCGTGCGGGCGCCCACCAGGGCGCGATTGTGTTGCAGGTTGGGGCGGCCGGGTAGCCATACCCAAACGAGCTTCGTGGATGGGCTGACCTCTGCACAAAATGCTCAAAATGCACAAAAACCCCTATGAGGTGGCTGTACCTGTTCAGAGGCGGTGGCCTGGCGGGCGGGGCAGGGGATTGAAATCCCGTGCTGAGCAGGCTGCGCCTGAAAGAAATCTGCTTCGCAGATTGTGATCTCCCGGTATCGGGAGCGTTACCAGCACGTCCTGCATACAGTCCGCGCAGCGGACTGCGCCACCGGGGCGTCCACCGCAGTTGGGTCGGGAGTGCCCAGGCCCGGATTGAAACCCGGGACCACTACTCGCCAGGCTCCGGCGCTGAACCGATATGCTGGCCGACCGCCCCCTTGACAGAATGGCGCGGGCGGCGTATACTTCGAGTAGAACATTTGTTCTTGGTCCCGAAGTGAGGTACGAAACGGAGGATGAGCACATGAGCGAGCGGACCGAGATGCCGGCGAACACCTTTGAGCCGGCCAAGTATTTGGTCAACATCAACGGACGCGGCGAGTACCTTGAAGTCAAGTGGCGGTTGTTCTGGCTGCGGAGTGAGCATCCTGATGCTGCGATCGAGACCGAACTGGTGCAGATCAGCGATCAGGACGCGGTCTTCAAGGCGCGTGTCACCATCCCGAATGGTGGTTCGGCGACTGGCTGGGGTAGCGAGAGCCGTGGTGATTTCCGCGATTTCGTCGAGAAGGCGGAGACGAAGGCCATCGGGCGGGCGCTGGCGGCGCTCGGGTATGGCACGCAGTTTTGCCAGGATCACGACTTCGGCACCGGCGACGCCACGCGGCCAGTACGAATCGTTGACGCCCCGGTCGAGATCAACGCCGGCCGCCGGCGTGCCGCCGGCGACGAACCGGCCGCGCAGGCCAACACCCAGCGCGCGACGGAACGCCAGGTGAAGTTCATCCGCGCTATCGCGCGGGAGGCGGGCCTGGACGATGCCGAACTGGCGGCCTGGAGCCAGGAGCTGTACAGCCAGGACGTTGATGAACTGAACCGGCGCGACGCCTCGGCGCTGATCGAAGCGCTCCAGCGCCGGCGCAACGAGGTCGCCTGAGCCAGACAGGAGGGTCGTCATGAAGCCAGCGATCCAGCGCGACAGCAGCGCAGTCCTCGGTCAGCTCTCTGACGCCGAACGCGACGCGCGCGAGCGCCAGTGCGACCTGCTCTATCACCGTCTGGAACGCGGCTATACGCGCATCGAGCGCGGGTTGGCTGCCGGCCAGGATGTCACGGCCTGGGAAGACCTGTGGCTGGCGCTGCTAGAGGAGTACGAACGGGTCTGCATCGATCTGGTGCAGACGCGCCTGGCCGCCTAGCAACGACAACGCATCCACCTGGCGCGCGGGCCGCACAACCTTGTGCGGCCCGCGCGCTGTCTGTGTATCCTGAACCTGGCATACTTGTCGCGCCGTGCGCGTGCAAGCGAAACGTCAGCGGCGCCGCTGACCCACGACGACTGCTCCACCTACGAAGCAAGTGTGGTAGTCTGAGCGCCTGACCGTGGCCGCCGGCAAAGCGGCACAGATCACGCGTGTACCGGCGCTCGCCGTAGAGATTCCCACACAGGAGGGCAATGTATGCAGTACCGGCGCATGGGCAAGTCCGACTTCACTGTCTCGGCGATCGGGTTCGGCTGCTGGGAGATGGGCGGCACCTATGGTTCGTTCGATGACCGCGAGGTTATCGCCGCCATCCACCGCGCCATTGAGCTCGGCGTCACCCTGTTCGACACCGCGCGCGTCTATGGCTTCACCGGCGACCTGGCGCATCCGGTCGGCGCGGGGCGCTCGGAGGAATTGCTCGCCCGCGCACTCGGCCCGCGCCGCAAGGAAATTCTCCTCGTCACCAAAGGCGGCCTGCCGACCCGCGCGGGACAAAAACCCGCCCGCGACAGCCGTTACCAGTCGGTCATTGACGACTGTGACCTCAGCCTGCGCGCTCTTCAGACCGACTATATTGACCTCTACCTCATTCACTGGCCGGACCCGGAGACGCCGATCGAGGAGGCCATGCGGGCGCTGAACGATCTGGTCGCGGCGGGCAAGGTGCGGCGGGTCGGCGTCTCCAACTTCAGCGCGGCGCAGCTCCGCACCGCCCATGCTCACGCCCCGATTATCGCCAATCAGGTGGGGTACAACCTCTTCGACCGCCGCTGGGAGCGCGAGATGTTCGCCACGGCTGGCGAACTCGGCATCGGCATCATGGCCTACGGGCCGCTCGCCCATGGCCTGCTTACCGGCGCCTTCACGCCACAGACCACCTTCGAGGCGTCCGACTGGCGCTCGCGCGGCGTCATTTTCGGCCAGGCGCTCTTCAAAGATGAGAACTTGACCCGCAATCTCGCGGTGGTAGACCAGCTCAAGGCGGTCGCGGCGCGCAAGGGCGTCAATCTTCCGCGCCTCGCGCTCGCCTGGGTACTTGCGAATTCGCATGTCTCCGTCGCCTTGACCGGCGCACGTAACCCCGCTGAGATCGAGGATAACGTCGCCGCGCTCGACCTGACGCTCAGTGATGATGAGCGCGCCGAACTCGACACGATCATGCGGGGCGCGGCGGGCCAGGTGGACGCGGTGCCGCAGTAGCGAGTCGGGCTGTCGGGCGGTCGGGCGGTCGGGCTGTGCGCTGGGCCAGCACTGCGCCTGATGGCTGGCGCGGTGCTGCCGTGGTATGCCCTGGCGGTTGAAACCGCAGGCTGAAGGCCCCTCACGGGGCCACAACGTCCGCCTGCGCGGACTGGGGTTGGTCAACCATTGCGCTCACCAGCAGCCCCGGCCTCGCAACGAACCCGGCCCCAGCAGGGGACTTCGTGGCCGCAGCCTTTAGCGCCGAATTCATTCGGCGGCTGCCCTCAACCGTACTGGGCCAATCTTCTGACACAGCACCGGCCAAATACTACCTGTCTGCCCGCCTCGCCTACCGCACCAGCACCAGGCCGAGGACGAACACGGCGGTGAAAAAAGGCTTCGATCGGGTCGTCGGCGACAAAGCCTGCCAGCGCGGCAGGGGTTGATCCGAGCACGATCAATTTGCAATGTGGGGTTGCAAGTTACAGATTCTCACAGACAAGCGAAACCTGTAACCTGCAACTCCGCTTCACACACTTTCTTCTTGCAGCGACCGCACCGCGCCGAGCGAGAAGCGGTCGCGCGTCCAGTAGTAGAGTCCCCAGAGCGTGACCGGGAAATAGAGCGCCGCGTGCAGGACGACCGCGTAACTCAGCGCCACTTCTCGGTCGAAGCCGAGCACGCCGTTGGTCACCAGCACGACGCCGGTCTCGAAGACGCCGATGTAGCCTGGCGTCGAGGGCACGAGCGTCGCCAGGTTCGCGACTGCCATCGTCAGCATCGCCCCCGCCGGGCTGAGCGGCAGCCCGAACGCCGGCGCGACGGTCAGGTACATCGTGCCTTCCAGGCCCCAGGCCAGGAGGGAGAAGCCGGCCACGGCCGCCAGATGGCGTCCCGAGCGCAGGATATTCAGGCCGCCGGCAAAGTCCTCCACCAGCGCGGCGAGGCGGTCGGCCAGCGGCGCCGGCAGCAGCCGCGCCACCAGCGCCAGCAGGCGCGCGCGCCAGCGCCCGGAGATGACGATCAGCGCCAGCACGCCCAGCGCCGCGCCGAAGATCAGCGCCGCGACGAGCGCGATCCGGCGCAGGCGCGCGTCGAGCGGAATGAAGACCGAGGCGACGAGCAGGAAGCAGAGCATCGCCAGGCCGTCGAAGATGCGCTCTACGGCGATCGTGGCGAGCGACGCGCTGGCCGGCACATGCTCGCGTTCGCGCAGCGCGTAGGCGCGCACGAACTCGCCCAGCCGCCACGGTAGGATGTCGTTCGCCATGTAGCCAATGACGACGACCGGGAAGAGCGCGCGGGCCGTCAGTGGTCGCACTGGAGCGAGCAGGTGACGCCAGCGCAAGGCGCGCACCCAGACTCCAGCGAAGTAGATAACGATGGCCGGCAGCAGATAGCGATAATCCGCCGCCGCTAACGCGCGCCGGACCTGCCCGAGATCCTGACCGCGTAGCGCCAGGTAGAGGAAGCCCAGACTGATGACGAGGCCCAACCAGAGACGCCAACCCTTGAGCATCAGCAATCCAGGCACACGGTGGGATGGCGCACGCTTGTCCTTTCCACCCGTACTGTCAGTCGGCGGCTTCGATTTCCGGCACAGCGCCGGCGGAAAGGACGGCTGGCTCAGGCGCCCGCGCCATACCGCTCAGAGCGCCGGGTGTCAGACCAAGTCGCCACAGGCAAAGCAACCCCGTGCCGGTAATGAGCGTGTATTGCAGCGCGTGGGCGACGAAGGATAGGCCGATCGCCGGCGCGGCGGCGACCGCGAATGCGCCCAGCGCCAGCTTCGCGAAGAACTGGTAGGTGCCAATATACCCCGGCGCGGAGGGGATCATAATCCCCAGGTTGACGAAGACCAGCAGGAAGATCGCGGCGGCCAGCCATTCCGACCGCGCCAGCCCGAACGGAAAGGCCAGCAAGACACAGGCGAAAGCGCCGCCTTCGAACAGCCAAACCAGGAGCGAGAGACCGGCCAGGCTCGCCAGCGCGCCCGGACTTTTCAGCGCGCTCAACCCGGCGATGAATGCGCTGAGGATGCCTTCGACACGCGCTGTCAGCCCGCGCGGGAATGGCCGCAGACAGATCGTGGTGAGACGCAGGATCAGCTGGGGCGCGAGCACCAGCAGGATCAAGCAGACGGCCGCGACGCCGAAGATCGCCGTCGCGCCGATCTCTACCCGCTGGAGCGTCGCATTCGTCTCTGGGATTGGGAAGAAGACCAGCGTCAGCGCCATCAGCGCGAGGAGGGTAATCCCATCGCAGACTCGCTCGACGACGATTGTCGCCAGCGCGAGGCTGGTGCTGACATCTTCTTCGCGGCCTAACAGGTAGGCGCGCACGAATTCACCGATCCGCGCCGGCAGCAGATTATTCGCGGCAAAGCCCGCCATCAGCACAGGGAAGAGCCGGCCAAACGGCGCCTTCTTGATGGGCGCGAGGATGCGGCCCCAGCGCGCGGTACGCACACAGTAGCCGAGGAGACTGGAGAGCGCGGCCGGGATCAGATAGATATAGGAGGCGCTCCGGAGTGCTTCTCGCACCGCGCGGAGGTCAACATTGCGGAGCGCGAGCCAGAGGAAAAACGCGGTCAAGACCACGCCAATCAGCAATCGTCCGCGTTTATCCACTCCCGAACGCTCCGTCGTGCCGGGGATCATCCCCATCATTCGTGTACTACGTACAAGCAGATAGTATAGGGCATCAACCCAGCAGTGTCGAAAGCGCACAAGTGAGGTAATAGTGTGTATTTGTCTAGTACTTTTGTCTCGTTGTACGTGAATGTCAGCCGCACTACTATTGATGAGCGGCGACGACGCAAGGCGGCGTGAACGATTGTTTCAGGAGGAGCGAGCGGCGCATGAAAGCGGCGGTTCCGGCGCACGAAGCGGCGCGGCTGGCGGCGCTCGGCCGCCTGGGCCTACTCGATACCCCGTCTGAAGAGCGTTTCGACCGGCTTACCCGCATCGCGCGGCGCACCTTTGATGTGCCATTCGCGTTCATTACGCTGGTGGACGCCGAGCGGCAATGGAACAAGTCCCGGCAGGGCGCCGCCACGGTGGCCGTCCCGCGCGATGTGTCGTTCTGCGCGCACGCCATCCTCAGTGACGGCCCACTCGTTATCTCCGATGCCACGCAGGACCCTCGTTTCGCGGAGAACCCAGGGGTCGCTGGCAAACCGGGCATCAGGTTCTACGCGGGGCAGCCGCTGCATAGCCCTGATGGCTACAACCTGGGCACGCTCTGCATCCTGGATCGCCGCCCCCGCGACTTCGGCCTTGACGACCGCGCCGCGCTGGCGGACCTAGCGGCGCTTGTCGAGGCCGAGTTCGCCAGCGACCTGTCGCGCCAGACGCGGCAGGCCGAGCGGGCGCTCCGCACTGTCATGGCGAATGCTCCGCTGGTGCTTTTCGCGATGGATCGCGATGGCAGGCTCTTCCTCTCGGAAGGGCAGGGGCTGACGGCGCTGGGGGTACGCCCTAATGAGTCGGTCGGTAAGACCATCGTCGAACGCTACGGCGCGGATTCGGCGCCGGTGCGGGCCTTTCACCGCGCACTGGGTGGTGAAACGTTCATGACGGTGCTGCACCTCGGTTCGGGCATCTTCGAGACGCACTTTTCGCCAATCGCCGACAACACTGGCGCGGTGACGGGCGTGATCGGCGTCGCGCTCGACGTGGCGGACCGGATGCGAGACAGGGCAGCGCTCCAGGAGAGCGAGGAGCGCTTTCGCCAGATTGCGGAACACATCCACGACGCCTTCTGGATCAGCGACGCGACGCAGTCACGGATGCTCTATATCAGCCCAGCGTATGAAGAAATCTGGGGCCGTTCCTGTCAATCGCTCTACGACAACCCGATGAGTTTCCTCGACACGATCGTGCCAGAAGATCGCGCGCGCGTGGCGGCGAACCAGCGACAAAAGCGCCAGGGAGGCTATAGCGAAGAATACCGTGTCGCGCGCCCGGACGGCGCGATCCGCTGGGTCTCGTCGCGGGCATTTCCCATTCGCGACGACCAGGGCAACGTCTACCGCGTCGCCGGCGTCTCGGAGGACATCACCGAACGGAAACGCGTCGAAAAAGCGCTCCGGGCGCAGGCGCGCCTGCTCGACCTGGCCCATGACAGCATCATCGTCCGTGACCCGGTGACATCGGCGATTTCCTTCTGGAATCGCGGCGCTGAGGAAACCTACGGCTGGGCGCGCAACGAGGCGCAGGGGCGGATCACCCATGATTTGTTGCACACGCGCTTTCCCGTGCCACTCGCGGACATTAACGCGGCGCTCGACGCCACTGGTCGCTGGGAAGGTGAACTGGTTCACACCGCGCGCGACGGCCGGACCGTCATCGTTCTCAGCCGGCATACGCTGGAGCGCGACGGACGTGGACGGCCGACCGCGATTCTGGAGATCAACCGCGATATTACGGGCCGGAAGCTGGCGGAGCAGCGCACCCAGGAGGCGCTCCGCCAGCTGGAGGAGCAATATCAGGCGGCGGATCGCGCGCGTGGTGAGAGCCGCGCCGTGCTTGATTCCACCAGCGAAGGGATGGCGCTCGTCGGCCCCGACCGGCGGATTCTGACAATCAACCGCCGCTTCGCCGATCTCTTCGCCCTCACCGCCGATGACGTGATCGGCCGGCAGTTTGAGGAGTTCGGCGCGCACATCGAGCGTATCTTTGCGGACCCCGCCGCTTTTCGGGCGCGCGTGGCCGGCACGGTCGCCGATGAGGAGCACGACTTCACCGACATTGTCGCGCAGCGCTGGCCGGAGCAACGTGAGTTGCATCTCTTTTCCACGCCCGTTCATGCGGCGCCGGGCGTCTATCTGGGCCGGCTCTACGTCCTGCGCGACATCACGCGCGAGCGCGAAGTGGACCGAATGAAGTCCGAGTTTGTCTCCCTTGTCTCACACGAACTGCGGACGCCGCTGACCTCGATCAAGGGCTTCGTGGACCTGTTACTCGATGGCGAAGTGGGCGAGGTCAGCGAGGAGCAGCGCGAGTTTTTGGAGATCGTCCGTAACAACGCCGACCGCCTCGTCGCGTTGATCAACGACTTGCTCGACGTCTCGCGCATCGAGTCGGGTCGTGTCGAACTGCGCCGGCAGCCGCTCGACCTCGCGCGCCTTGTCCACGCCGCCGCCGGCGCGCTCCGCCTCCAGATCGAGGCCAAACAGCAGACGCTGACACTCGCTGTGCCGGCAACGTTGCCGCGCGTCTCGGCTGATCCCGACCGGTTGACGCAAATCCTGACCAATCTGCTGTCGAACGCCTACAAATACACGCCGCCGGGCGGCGCAATTCAGATCGGCGCAGCGGCCAGCAATGGCATGGTGCGGGTGGAGATTACCGACACCGGCGTTGGCATGACGCCGGAGGAGCAGGCGCAGGTCTTCACCCGCTTCTTCCGCGCGCAGAACCGGGCGACGCAGGAGGCAGGCGGCACGGGCCTTGGCCTGGTGATCACCCGCTCGCTCGTGGAAATGCATGGCGGTGAGATTAGCCTGACGAGCGCGCCGGGCACTGGTTCGACCTTTCGTTTCACGCTGCCGGTCGCGGAGGAGGAAGCCGCGCCGCCCACGACGCGGGAGTTGACGCTGCGGGAGGTGGGACGGCGCATTCTGGTCGTAGATGACGAGCAAGACATCGCGACGCTTATCCGCCGCTACCTGGAGCGCGCGGGCTACAGCGTGCTGGTTGCGCGCGACGCCACCATTGCGCTGCAACTGGCGCGCGAGGAAGCGCCAGACCTGATTACGCTTGACATCAGCCTGCCCGGCGCCGACGGACTGACACTACTGGAGTGGCTGAAGAGCGATCCGCTGACCGCCGCCATCCCGGTGGTACTCCTGTCCATCCTTGATGACACCGGCCGCGGCAAGTTGCTTGGCGCGGTGGATTATCTGGCGAAACCGGTGAACGAGGGCGTGCTGCTCGACCGGGTGCGCGCGATCCTGGCGCAGTCGGCGGCCGGACGGCCGCACCGCATTCTGGTGGCCGACGACGAACGCGACCTCCGCACGCTGGTGGCGGGCGGCCTGCGGTGGGCCGGCTACGATGTCTTCGAGGCGGGGGACGGCGAAGAGGCGCTCGCGATTGCGCGCCGCGAGCAGCTCGACCTGATCCTGCTCGACATCCGAATGCCCCGGCTGGACGGGATGGGTGTGCTGCGCGCGTTGCGCGCGGATGAAGCGACCCGCACGATTCCGGTCGTCGTGATGACGGCCAGCCCTGGCGCACTGGAGGAAAACCGCAGCGCAATCGAAGCGCTCGGTGGGCGCGTGCTGCTCTCCAAGCCCTGTACGCCCCAGGAACTGGCGACGGCGATTGTGAGCGGGGATAAGGCCGCCAGTGGTGAGGTGGCGGAATGACCGCGCGCATCGTGGTGGCCGACGATGAGGCCGATATTCGCCGGCTGATCGTCTTCGCGCTCCGGCGGCGTGGGCACACGGTTATGGAAACCGGCACGGGCGACGGTGCGCTCGCGCTCATTCGCGCCGAGCGACCGCAGCTCGCTATCCTGGATGTAATGATGCCCGGCATGAGCGGTTTGGCCGTAGCGGAGGCGTTGGGCGCCGATCCCGGCACGGCGGGCCTCCCGATCCTCATGCTGTCGGCCAAGGGCCAGGCGGCTGAGATCGAGGAAGGGCTGCGCGCCGGCGCGTGCGCCTATCTGGTCAAGCCATTCGCGCCGGCCGCGCTCATCGCGCAGGTGACCGCGCTGCTGGGCGCCGGCGATGGCGCGGGCAACCGAGGATGATCGAGACGATGAACGGCCTGGACTACGTCAGGGCAGCCGATGGGTAAATCTGTTCCGGGTGATAGTGCGCTCGCGGTGCGCCGGGCGCTCGTTGTGGACGACGACCCCGACATCAACCGGCTCGTGCGGGTGCGGCTCACGACGCGCGGTTATCAGGTCGCGTCGGCGGCGAATGGCGAGGAGGCGCTCCGTCTGCTCGCGGACGAACCGTTCGACCTGCTCTTTCTGGATGTCTCGATGCCCGGCATCGGCGGTCTAGAAGTGCTGGACACGGTACGCGAGCGTGCGCTTGACCTGGCCGTGATCATGATGACCGCGTTTGGCTCGGAGCAGGTGGCGATCGAGGCGTTGCGGCGGGGCGCGGACGATTATCTCCGTAAGCCCTTCGAGCGCAACGAGTTTCACGCCACCCTCGACCGCACAGTGCGCCGCCTGGAATTGAGCCGACAGAATGCCTGGCTGCAAGCGCAACTCGACGACAAGCGCCAGCAACTCGAAGCGGAGCTCGCCCGTGCGTCGGTCGTGCAGGCCGATTTGCTGCCGGACAACTACCCAGCGATTCCACCCTTTGAACTGGCTGCCTGTTGCAAGCCCGCGCGCGACGTCGGCGGCGATTTCTACGACTGGCAGGCGCCGGCCCCTGGTTGTTGCTGGCTGACGCTGGCTGACGTGATGGGCAAGGGGATGCCGGCCGCGCTCTGGATGGCGACGGTCCGCACGGCGATGCGCGCAGTGGTGCGGACCAGCCCGCCTGCCGAGGCGATGGCGTATGTGGCGGCGGCGCTCGACCCGGACCTGGACCGTGCGGACGCCTACGTGACCCTTTTCCTGGCGCAGCTCGACATCGCGGCGCGGCGGCTCGCATATGTGGACGCGGGGCATGGCCACGTCTTCATCAGGCGGGCGGATGGCCGTGCGGAGCCATTGCCGTGCCGTGGCCTGCCGCTGGGCATTCAGGCCGGCGTGCCATTTGACCAAGGGACAGTCGAGTTCGCTCCAGGTGATGCACTGGTGCTCTACAGCGACGGCCTGACCGATGCGCGTCCAGACCTGCGCGGTGATCAGGCAATGCTGGCGGGGCACCTGGCGGGAGCCCGTCACGCTAGCGAGATGGTCGAGCGGTTAGTGGCACTCGGCGCTAACGGCCCGTTACCGGACGATCTGACTGTCGTGGCGCTGCTCTTACCAGCCACAGCCGCCGTGGCCGACAGTCAGTAAGGACGTGGGCGCTGTTGCGCGGGCGCTCGCGAGCGACGACGATGGAGGCGAGAACACCATTGCCTGGCGATGCTTCTTCCCCCACCCCCGGTCGAACCGTGACCGCTCCTGTACGCGCCGCCGGCCAGGAGGGGACGACGGAACGCACCCGGCGGAACACGTATGTCGAACCGTACCCTGACGCTGGGCGGCTGCCCGCCTGGTTGCGTTGGCTCGCGCCCGCGCGCCCGGCCACGCGCGTCCGCCTGCGCCTCGCCATCGTGCGCGTTATCATCGCCGCAAATTTGCTCCTTGGCACGATCTATCTGGCGTGGCGGTATACCGCGTCAATCAACTGGACCTACTGGTGGGTGGCCGTGCCCCTGGTGCTGGCCGAGACGTACAGCCTCATTGACGCCTGGTTGTTCGGCATTACCATGTGGCGCTGGCGCGGCGGGCGGGTCGCGCCGCCGCCGCCCGCGCCGCCGGTGGCGGTTGATGTCTTCATCACCTGCTACAACGAGCCGGTCGAACTGGTGCGCGAGACGGTGCGGGCCGCGCGGGCGATCCGCTACCCGCACGGCACGTACATTCTTGACGACGGGGCGAACCCGGCGATGCGCGCGATGGCGGACGAAGAAGGCGTGGACTACATCGTCCGCTCGGTCGAGTGGCAGCATCGCGCACGGCACGCCAAGGCCGGCAACCTGATCAACGCGCTGTACCAGACGCAAGCAGAGTTCATCGCCATCCTCGACGCCGATCAGATTCCCGCGCCGGAGTTTCTGGACTGCACGCTCGGCTACTTCCGCGATCCCACGGTGGGGTTCGTGCAGACGCCGCAGTTCTTCTACAACGTGCCGCCGGCCGATCCCTTCGGCGCGCAGGCGCCCCTCTTCTA
>DASUBC010000071.1:0-6413 GCA_035763465.1 Thermomicrobiales bacterium | reverse complement strand
GGACGTGCTGCTGGACGCGGCGGCCTTCGCGCCGACCAACCGGCTGGATCTCAGCCAGTGGCAGCCTGACTTCGTGGACCTCTCTTTCTACAAGATGTTCGGCTATCCGACCGGCATCGGCTGCCTCCTGGCGCGCAAGCGCGCGGTGCAGAGACTGCGCCGCCCCTGGTACGCTGGCGGCACGATTACCTTTTCGTCGGTGGTGGCTGAGGGACATTACCTGACGCCGGGCGCGGCTGGTTTCGAGGACGGCACGGTCAACTACCTGGGCTTGCCGGCCGTCGAGCTGGGCCTGAAACACATCGAGTCAATCGGCATCGAGACGATCCACACGCGGGTGCAGTGCCTGACCGGCTGGCTGATTGACCAGCTGGTGGCGCTGCGGCATAGCAACGGCCGGCCAGTGGTGCAGCTCTATGGCCCGGTCAACACCTACCGGCGCGGCGGCACGGTGCAAGTCAACTTCTTCGATCCAGATGGCCGCATGATTGACTGCCTGGACATGGAGCGGCTGGCGAATGAGGCGCGCATCTCGCTGCGCGCCGGCTGCCACTGCAATCCGGGGGCGCGCGAAGTCGCGCTGGGCTTCACCCGCGACGACCTGGCGGCCTGTTTCCGCGACCAGGAGAGCCGGACCTTCGAGCAGTTCCTCCAGAAGATTGACGGCAAGACCACCGGCGCCTTGCGGGCCTCGGTCGGCCTGGCGAGCACCTTCGCCGATGTCTACGCCTACGTGCAATTCGCCAGTACCTTCATTGACCGGCCGGCGCACGTAGTGTGAGCAGCGGCGTGGCCTGTGGCTACCCCTTCATTGCCAATACGACGAAAGGCGGGTTGCATACCTGCCTTTCGTCGCGTGGTATTGACGAGCAGCGTGACTTCATGCCGCCGGGGCCTCAGCTGCTGGCCGGGGTAGACCAGCGCGATGTTCCTCGCTGGGATCGAGAGCGCCAGCAACCATTGCCAGTTGTCCGGCCAGGACGAGCAGCCGTGTGGCGAGCCGGGCGCGCAGTGGCCGCGCGCCGGCGGCGGCGGCCAGCCGCTGTGCCGCTTCGCTTCGCGCCATCCGCTCGTCGTGTTGCAAAGTTAGCATGTCATAGACCACGGTGGTGTTCCAGTTGTCCACGATAGGCCCCTTTCTTCCGGCGGTGCGCCTCATCACGATCCTCGTGAGCGATTACACCGGCGCCGGTCGGCTGTGCTCCGGCTGACCGACCGGCGCTGGGGAAGGCAGCTCTGGGGCCAGTCGCCGCGCCAGCCCGACCAGTGTGCCGGCGAGCGCCGCGCGGATAGGGTGGGTGGCGCCTGTCCCCTGCCCCTGCCACGCGCGCCGGTTGACCCGCGCCGTGTTCGTGTGATGAGCCACCAGCCGCAAATCGAGGTCGGTCCGGTCAATCATCGTCGCGCCCCTTTCTTCTTTGCGCCTGCCGCGTGTCGCTCCAATGGCATTACTCTACGCCGCGCCACAGCGCGGCACATCGTGACGATTACGCAATTTCGCAAGCGGATTCCGGGAACGCGGCGCGGGAGCGCCTGCGTAATCTTACGCAGGCACTTCGCAGATTACGCAGCTGTAGGCTCAGATGAAGCCGCGCTCGACCGCGACACGCGTGGCGGCGGCGCGGTTGTCCACCCCCAACTTGTCGTAGACTGCGCGCAGGTGCTGCTCGACCGTACGCCGTGAGAGAGAGAGGCGATCGGCAATAGCGGCATTAGAGAGACCCTGCGCCAGCAGCCGCAGCACTTCCGCCTCGCGCGCGGTCAGGCCGAATGGGTGCGTCAGTGCTGCCGGTGGCGCGGTCGCACCACTGCCCTGGCCGCCAGAGCGATGTCGCGCGCCGCCGGCGCTGGTGTCAATCGTCTTCAGGATCGCCAGGCACTCAGCGAACGTCTCACCGGCATGTGCGCTGTCGCCGTATTCGCAGAGTGCCAGTCCCAGGCCATAGAGGGTATGCGCGATCTGCTTTGGGTACCCCAGCTCGCGCGCGAGGGCCAGCGCCTCCTCGTACAGAGCGATCGCTCTCGCATGATCTCCCAGAGCGCGGACGGCCATCCCCCGGTCGTGGAGCGCCCAAGCCGTGCGCCGCCGGTCGCCGGTTCCGCGCGCCAGGGCCACGCTCTCCGCGAAGAGCCGGTCAGCCTGCGCGGCGTCGCCCTGCGCGCAGGCTACCTCGCCCAGGTCGCGAAGCACGTCGGCAACATAGCTGTGGTGCCCCTCCTCCCGCCAGAGGGCCAGACTCTCCGCGAAGTGGCCCGTCGCGTGGGCGAAATCACCGCGCCGTAACGCCAGCGTCCCGAGGGCCTCGAGCGTCGCGGCCACGCTCCCCCGGTGTCCGACCGCACGGCCGAGGGCCAGGCTCTCCTCGAAGAACCCTTCCGCCTGGTCGTCACCCTGAAAGAACGCCACCCAGCCGAGCGTGCCGAGCACATCGCTGAGATCCCAGCGCGCGTCGAGTGCCCGGCACATCGCCACGGCCTCCTCCAGGTGCGCGCGGGCTCGCGCGTACTCTGCCGCAGTGTTAAAGGCCCAACCCCGCAGCGCGCCGGCGGTAGCCAGCGCCCGGGCCCGGACCAGTGCCGCCGTGTCGGCGGGCAGGGCGAGAGCCGCGTCGAGCCAGCGACTACCCTCGCTGAGATGCCGCGCGATCCAGAATTGCCCAAGGGCACGTCCCAGCCGCAGGGCCACCCCCGTTTCGCCTTGCTCGATCGCCCAGGCGAGCGCGGCGGTGAGGTTGCCGTGCTCGGCGTCCAGCCGATCGAGCCAGACGCCTTCGTCTCCGGTCGCCAGTTTCGGCTCCGCCTCCTCCGCCAGGGCGAGGTAGTAACGCGCGTGGGCGCGGCGTACCTCCACATCCTCGCCGGACGCCGCCAGCTGCTCCAGCGCATATTCTCTGATCGTATCCAGCATCACAAAGCGCAGCTCTCCGGTGGGCTGCTCCACGCGCCGTAGCAAGCTCTTGTCGAGCAGCGACGCGAAGCCTTCCAGAGGGTCGGCGGCGGGATCGCCCGTGGCAGTCGCGACCACTTCCGCTGCCTCCAGGGAGCAGCCGCCGGCGAACACAGCCAGCCGGCGGAACAGCGCCTGCTCGCCCGGCGCCAGCAGCCCGTAACTCCAGTCGATCGTGCCTCGCAGCGTCTGCTGCCGCGCGGGCAGGTCGCGGGAGCCGCCGGTCAGTATCTGTAGCCGCCGTTCGAGCCGGGCGAGGAGCGGTTGGGGTGGCAGGAGCCGGCTGCGCGCGGCGGCCAACTCGATCGCCAGCGGCAGGCCATCGAGACGCGCGCAGATCGTCGCCACCACCGGGGCTGTGGCTTCTGTGAGCGCGAAGGCGGCATTCGCTGCCCGCGCTCGCTCGACGAAGAGGCGGATCGCCTCATAGGTGCTCAACTCTTCCACCGGGGGGAGTTGCGCCAGATCGGGCAAGGCCATGGGCGGCACCACTACGTCGTGCTCGCCATAGAGCTGGAGCACCGCCCGGCTGGTTACGAGCGCCGTGAGCTGCGGACAGGCGGCGAGCAGCGCCGCGACCAACGGCGCGGCCACCGCGACGTGCTCGAAGTTGTCCAGCACCAGCAGCAGTTCACGTTCGCGCAGATACTCGCGCAGCGTCTCGGCCAGCGGTTGGCCGGCAATCTCCCGCACACCAAGCGCCTGGGCGACCGCCGAGGCGACCAGGGCCGGGTCGGCGACGGGCGCCAGCGAGACGAAGCAGGTCCCGCCCGTGAAGCCAGAGCGCAGATCAGCGGCCACCGCCAGTGCCAGGCGAGTCTTGCCGACGCCGCCCGGCCCAGTCAGCGTCACCAGACGCACATCAGCGCGCCGCAGCAGCGCGCCGATCGCCGCCACCTCGCGCTCGCGCCCAATCAGCGGCGTGGCCTGCGCCGGCAGGACATAGGAAGTTAGGCTGGTGGGCGGGAGACTCAAGGCGCTACCCTCCTCCCTGAACCGCACGCCTGGGCGACACGCTCAGATGAAGCCGTGCTCGACCGCGACCCGCGTGGCGGCGGCGCGGTTGTCCACGCCGAGTTTGTCGTAGACGGAGCGTAGATGCTGCTCGACCGTGCGGCGACTGAGCGATAACCGATCGGCGATGGCGGCATTGGGAAGTCCTTGCGCCAGCAGCCGCAGCACCTCCGTCTCGCGTGTGGTCAGGCGAAATGGCGCGACTGCGGCTGCGCTCGCAGAGGCGCGCGTGGCGAGGCGTTCCGCCAGAGCGGCGGCGCGGGCGAGGGCGGGGCGAGCCGCCAGTGGTTCCAGGATAGCGTGCGCCTCGGCCAGCATAGCCTGCGCGCCGTCGCGGTTGCCGGTGGCGGCGCGCAACTCGGCCAGGGCGAGCAGGCATAATGCTTGCTCGTAGGGCGCGGCGCAGGCGTCGGCCAGCGCCAGTGCTTCAGTGAGATGCGCGTGCGCCTCGGCAGGACTACCGCTCGCCGTTGCCAGTTCGCCAAGCAGGCGGTGAGCAGCGAGCAGCGCGAGCGGCTGGCGCGGCTCACTGGCACAGACCAGCGCCCGTTCGGCATGGTCGCGGGCCAGTGCGAGGTCGCCCGCCGCGCGGTAGTATTCGGCCCAGCTCAATTGTCCCTCTGCCTGGCCCAAGACCACCCCACCCCAGGCCAGCCAACGGTCGTGTGCCGTCAGCCAAGCGCGGACGTCGGGTAGGTCGCCGGCGTCGAGCGCTAGCGCCGCCGCCACCCGCAGCAGCACGAGGCCCTCGTAGTGGCGTAGATTTCCAGGGGACGTGTCCGGTCCTGACGGTAGGGCCGCAGTTAGTAGTGCGCTGGCCAGCGTACGATCGCCCTGGTGCTGGGCGAGCAGGCACGGGGCGCTCCCGAAGTTCTCCTGCCGCCAGATCGGTTCCCTGCGTGCCAGGTCACGCAGTTCAACCCAGCGCCCTTCTACAAACAGAAACGGCGCCAGCCACAGCTGCCCGCTCCCACGGGACCAGGTGCTCTCAGCCTGCTTGAACGCATCCTCGGCTTCGGATATGACGCGCCATCGCTCACCCGGATCATCCGCGTGATATGGGAGGAGCACCATTCGCACAATGATGGTCATCGCGTAACAAGTCTGGCCATACTCGCCAGCCAGGCGGTACGCCGCGAGGTTGTGCTCGTAGGCGGCCCGTGCTTCGGCGGGATGGCCCAGTTGCGCCTCGATGACCCCGAGCGCGCGTAGCGCATCGGCCGCGAAGGCCCGTCGAGCCAGCTCGTTCGCGGCGGATCCAATGGCCGCTCTCGTGCCCGCGCGATCATCGCGCGGGCCTCGGCTAGGTGCCCAGTTTCGGCATACCAGAGGGCCAGCGTGCCGCATTGATGCGCGGAGTCGTCAGCGAGACCCCAGCTCCGTAAGCGCGCGCGCTGTTCCTCGTCGAGCGCGGGGATGGTGTCAAGCACCGCCACTGCCGCAGCCATGTCCGCGATCCCGCGTCGAGGCTCCGAGAGATAACAGTGAAGCAGGCCCAGGTTGAAGCGAGCGTAGGCGGCGAGCAGCGAGTCGTCGGCCACGATGGCCTGCTCGGCGGCGGCGTTCAAGGCGGCGGCAGCATGCTGACGGTCGAAGTAGCGGCATAAGAGGCCGAGCCGCAGCAGCCGCCAACCTTGCTCAGCTGGTGCGCCACCCACTTGCTCGCTCCGGGCGAGCGCAGCTTCGAGGCGGTCAGCCGCCATCGTCCAGGCATAGGCCCGCCGTGCTCGCTCGGCTGCCTGGTCGAGCCAGTTGATCGCGCGTGGGTCGCCCGCGCGCTGGAAGTGATCGGCCACCGCGTCCGGGTCGGGTGCGGGCAAACCGATCAAGGCTTCGGCAACCCGCTGATGCAGCGCCCGGCGCCGCACCCCGATCGTGCCCTCATACAGCGCCTCGCGGATGAGCGCGTGGGCGAAGCGGATGGCAGCGCCATTGGGCGTCTCCGCTAGCAGCCGCGCCTCGGTCGCCTCCTCCACCACCATCAGTAGCGTAGCCTCGTCGGTCTCGGCCACGGCCTGCCAGACCGCGAGCGGCGCTTCCTGCCCGATGACTGCCGCCACCATCAGCAGTGCGCGGGTTGTCTCGCCCAGCCGGTCCACCCGCGCGTCAATGACCTGGCGCAAGAGCGGTGGCACACCCACCGCGCCCAGGTCGCCCAGCACCCAGGTCGCGCCGTCCTGGGTGAGCACCCGCGCCTCCTCCAGCGTGCGGAGCAGTTCGCCAGCGAAGAAGGGGTTACCTTCCGCGCGGTCGGCCAGGTAGGTGACGAGCCGATCGGCGTGGGCAGGGAGTAGAGCGTAGGGGGCCACCAGCGCCCACAGCCCCGCTGCGTCCAGCGGGTGCAGGTCGAGGCGCTGGGCGTGGGCTTCGCGCACCAGCAGAGGCAGCAGAGCATAGAGTGGGTGGCGGCGAGTCAGTTCGTCGCTGCGATAGGTGACCAGCAGCAGCATTG
>DASUBC010000070.1:0-2573 GCA_035763465.1 Thermomicrobiales bacterium | reverse complement strand
GACCGCGCGGCATTCGTCGCTGCGCTGGCCCGCTACCCTGCGATTCTGCTGAATCTCAATCGCATTCTCAGCCAGCGGCTCACGCGCACCACCGCGCGCAACGCCATGCAGTCGCGCCGGGGCGAGGCGATCGCGCTGCTGGTGGACCAGGCGGGCCGCGCGGTGGCCGGGGAGGTGGTCGCCGCGACGGCGGCAACCAGCCCGCGCGGTGTGGTCGCGCTCGATCTGGCTGGTCTAGGGCTGCCTGGCGCGCTGGCGCCGGACGACCGCACCGTCGCGGGCGCGCTGGCGTTGCTTGACGAGCTGTTGCCTGAGTATGGCACGGTCCTTGTCGCCGCCGGCAGCGAGCAGGAGGATGTGGCGGCGCTGCTGGCGCAGGTTGACCGCACGGTCGCGCTCGTGGACGCGACGAGCACCGCGGGATTGGCGGCCAGCGGCGCACAGGCGCTCGAAGTCGCGCTGCTGGACGGTGTGCCGGATGACGGCGACAAAGTGGCGGGCCTGCCGGTCGTACGCGCAATCAGGCAAACCAGCCACCAGGCCGACATTGCCTGGCTGGGCCGGCACCTGTCGCGTACGAAGCTGGGGGTGGCCCTCGGCGCGGGCGGCGCAAAGGGCTACGCCCATGTCGCGACCGTCCAGGTGCTGGCGGCGGCGGGCTATACGGTGGATTACGTCAGCGGCAGCAGCATCGGCGCGCTGGTCGGCTCCTGGCTGGCGCTCGGCCAGGACGCGGCAACCATCGAGCGCACGATGCGCGCCGCTTTCAACCCCGAGGCGGTCGCGGCGATGTTCAAACTTTCCTTCTCTGGTCTCTCCACTGGCCTCGACGTTCACACCCGTGTCTGCCGTGAGACGACGCACGATGCCGCCTTCGCAGACACACACATCCCGCTCATCGTGATGTCGGTAGACCTCAACACGCGCCAACCCGCGCCGATCGCCGCCGGGCCAATCTGGGAGGCGCTGCTCGCGGCGACCGCGCTGCCGGGTCTGTTCCCGCCGCATCAGCTCAATGGGCAACGGCTGGTGGATGCGCTTTGCCTCGTGCCGGTGCCGGTGGCCGCGGTCGCCACTGCTGGGGCGGACATCACGCTCTCGGTGAACCTGCTCAGTCGCGATGTCTTGCCGGCCTGGCCGGGCCAGCCGCCGCCACCGCCAACGCCTACGCGCCCCGGCGTGCGGATGCTCGATACGCTGATGGAAGTGATGGACCTGTCGCAACTCGACGCCAGCGTGCGCCACGCCGCGCTCGCCGATGTCGTCGTCACACCGCGCTTTGGACCGGCGAACTGGCGCGAGTTCGACCAGGCCGACCTCTTCCTCGCCGCAGGCCGCGCCGCCGCCGAAGCGCAACTACCGGCGCTGGCCGCGTTGGCGCGAGGCGTGAGTGCGTAAGTCGCTTGGGATCGGCACTGCGCGAGTAGATCGGCGCCGTGTCAACTCAAACTCTCTCACAACTCACGCTCTCACGCACTCGCCCACGCGTGAGGGAATGGCGTCACTGTGCGTATATACAGCGGGGCGTGAGACAATCGCCAACTGCCGTCCGTCAGTTGCGTTGGGATAGTACTGTGCCAGTCACCAGGCGCAGTGCTGACCCGAACCCACTGACGTCTATCATCTACCATCTCGTATTGGAAAGGAGTAGCGTCATGGCGCAAACCGAGCAGTTCACGTTTGACGACCTGAAAGAGATTCTGGTGGACCGCATCGGTCTGTCGGAAGACCAGGTGGTCAACGACCCGAATCTTGCCTTTGAAGACATGGGTCTCGATTCACTCGCCTTCGTCGAGATTCAGCTGGCGGTGCAGCAGAAGTACGGCTTCAGCATCCCCGACGAAGACGCGCACGAGATCACGACCATCGGCCAGGCGATTGACTACACCAACCGCCGCTTGCAAGAACAGGGGTAAGGCGATGGCCGGGCATACCGACAACAGCATTGTCATCAACGCGCCGCTCGACGTGGTCTGGCGCATCACCAACGACCTCGAAAACTGGCCGAATCTCTTCACCGAGTACGCGAAGACCGAAATTGTGGAACAGGTTGACGACCATACCGTCAATTTCCGGCTGACGATGCATCCAGACGGCCAGGGCAACCAGTGGAGCTGGGTGTCGCAGCGGTCCTGGGACGAAGCGACGCACACGACGAAGTCGCACCGTATCGAGACCGGCTGGTTCGAGTACATGCACATCAACTGGTACTACGAACCGGCTGACGGCGGCACCACGATGCGCTGGGTGCAGGACTTCACGATGAAGCCGGACGCGCCCTTCAAAGACGAGCAGATGGAAGCCAACCTGAACAAGAACACCAAAATCCAGATGCAGGTCATCAAGGAGCGCGTCGAAGCCCAGGCTGCACAGAGCTAGCAGCCCTCACCCCCACCCCTCTCCCGTAGTACGGGAGAGGGGTGGGGGTGAGGGTTACGCGATCAGCCCACGCAAAAACGCCATATTTTCGCGGTCTTCGGCGCAGTCGTCGCCTTTCGGCGTTTCGAGGAGCAGCAGCCGGTCGTGGAGCGCCGAGTCGTTCATGATCTGGCGGAAACCGGCCTCACCGATGT